>CAIMPQ010000222.1 GCA_903843315.1 uncultured beta proteobacterium | reverse complement strand
GGACTAGGGATTGGCTTCGTTATGACGTCCCTGAGGAGTATTTGCGCCGTCAAAACTCAACTCGCTTGCACCGCACAGCCTATCGAGGTCAAAAACAGATCTGGTTTCTTCTGCGCCTAATAGGGCTAGATAGTGATATTCAGTTACGCGCCTCTGATCATCCAGAATTTGATGCATGGCGATGGGTGCCCTTCTGGATTCAGCTGGATGGAGTGATCGACTTCAAGCGGGATGTTTATCAGTTGGCGCTGTCGGAGCTGGCAAGATATCTTTCTCGAGGACTACGCATGCAACAGCTAGCCTGGGGTACTCCGCTTGATTTGTTCCAATCGTTTTATACAGGCAATGAAGAGCCAGAAAATTCAACCCCAAAATCGGATAAAGAAACATGAATGCTTCATTCCGCAAAATTAGCGCCTATGCGCTTGGCCTTTTAATGGTCAGTGCCATCATTTCTTGCACGGGCGACCCAATGCAAAGTGGTTTAGACCCATTTGCACCATCGGTTTTCAAAGAGGGTACGACAACAATGCCCTTAGCTCCACCCAATAAAGATACGCTTCAGCCCTTTTATGTTTCACAAAATACTATCTTTAAATTTGCTGTAGATACGAAATCTATTTTGATCGGTGCTGATGGAGTAACACGCTATATAGTAGTAATGACTAACCCCAACGGCGATGAACAGGCGCAGTACGAAGGAATTCGTTGCGATTCATTTCAATGGCGGCTTTATGGCACTCTTGAAAATGGTTCTTGGAGAGAAAATCCCTTGTCTACTTGGCGCAACATTCAAAGCAATGTACCCAACCGCTATCAAGCGGCCTTAGCACAAGGGGCATTTTGTAATTTCACATCACAGGAAAAAAGTATTACCAATGTGCTTCAATCCCTCAACCCGAGAGGCTTTACTGGCGGCACTAAGCCATCCAATTCATTTGGTCAGATTAATTGAATCTTAGGTTAAGGCTGGAGCTAAGGAAGTGCCGATTTTCTCACCAGCTACAAGACGGGTTAGTACGTTAGGCTCATGTCCTGAAGCAATAATAGTGCTGGCGCCAGTCTGAGAGGCTAACTTAGCCGCCAATACTTTAGTCAGCATGCCACCCTTACTAAGCTCGCTACCAGCGCCACCAGCCATTTTTTCCAATGCAGGATCACCCGCGATAGCGTCTATCAAAAGCGTAGCTTCGGGATTTTGACGTGGATCAGCAGTATATAAACCGCCCTGATCGGTCAAAATTACGAGCAAATCCGCATGAATTAAATTAGTCACCAAAGCTGCAAGGCTATCGTTATCACCAAACTTAATCTCATCAGTAACAACGGTGTCGTTCTCATTAATAATGGGAACTACGCCCAACTTCAATAAGGTATCTAAAGTAGCTTTGGCATTGGCATTGCGTTCTGCATTAGCCAAATCAGAGTTCGTCAGCAGAATCTGAGCACTGCGCAAATTAAAACGGGCAAAACAGCTTTCGTATACTTGAACAAGTCCCATCTGCCCCACCGCAGCAGCGGCTTGAAGTTGATGAATTTC
>CAIMPQ010000221.1 GCA_903843315.1 uncultured beta proteobacterium | reverse complement strand
TGGTGTTCCTGTAGCAATGAGGTCTCCAGGATACAGGGTGATGCCAGCAGAAACGGTTGCAATCATATTGGGGATATCAAAAATCAAATCCTTGGTATTGGAGTTTTGGCGAAGCTCGCCGTTTACCCAGCATTTAACGGAGATGTCATTTGCATCGACTTCATCGGCAGTAACTACCCAAGGCCCCATAGGGCAGAAGGTGTCAAAACTTTTACCTAGAAACCATTGTTTGTGTCTTTGTTGCCAATCTCGAGCAGTGACGTCGTTAATGGCCGTGTAACCCCAGACGTGCTTCATGGCATCAGCCTCGCTAATTCCTTTGCCACCCTGACCAATAATGATCGTTAACTCTGCTTCGTAGTCGATGCAGGTAGAGACTGCAGTTGGAATGATGACATTGGTGTTTGGGCCGGTCACAGATTCTGGCGGTTTGGTAAAGAAGATGGCATGAGTCGGAATATCTTCACCAGGTTTGGCGCTACCATCAAAGCCACTATTGGAAAATTCTCTTGCATGTTCATGATAGTTTTTTCCAACGCATAATATATTGCGGCGAGGTCTCGGAACAGGGGCAAGAAGGCGAATATCACTAAATGCATAGCTCGCGATTGCCTTTGGCATTTTGCCCGCTAAATCTGCGCGCAGGATAGCGACAATGCCATCCTCGCTCACATCCACCCCGAGATCGAGCTCTTGAACGGTCTTGCCATCAGCAGAAATGATTCCAACGCGGGTCTTGCCAGCGTCGTTTGTCAAAGAAAATGCTGCGTATTTCATGTTTGGTATCTCCAGTGGGGGTTATGTCTAAGCAAACCCTTGTTTATTGTGATAAATCTTGTAGTAGGATTAAGAGCATAAATAATAACCAAATAACAAATATGAGACAAAAAATCAAACTTTGGCGTGCGTTAGCCTTTTTGGGAGCCTATTTAGTTACAGCTTCCGGATTTGCTCAGAGTCAGGAACCATGGCCTACTAGACCGATTACGATGGTTGTGCCCTTTCCACCCGGTGGAGTGGCCGATACGGTTGGCAGACCTGTAGCCGAAGCTTTGTCCAGAAGCTTGGGTCAGTCGGTCATTGTTGAGAATAAAGCGGGGGCTGGCGGTGGTATTGGCATGGCAGCAGTTGCTAAATCTAAGCCCGACGGCTACACAATCCTGATGGCTCTATCTTCCATCTCCATTATTCCGGAGGCTGACAAGATAGTGGGGCGCGAACAAACTTTTCAACTAAATCAACTCAAGCCGATCGCACGATTTACAGCCGATCCTACTGTCTTAGTAGTGCGCGCTGATAGCCCCTGGAAAGATTACAAATCTTTTGTAACGGCAATGCGTGCCAATCCTGGAAAGTACAACTTTGGCTCTTCAGGAAACTACGGCACTATGCACGTCCCAATGGAAATGCTGAAGTCTTCAGAAAAGTTCTATATGGTGCATATCCCCTATACCGGCGCTGGCCCGGCAATTGTCGGATTGTTGGGGGGACAAGTCGATGCCATTGCAACCGGACCATCATCAATTGTTCAGCAAATTAAAGCGGGCAAAGTACGGGCTCTCGCACATTGGGGGGATGGAAGACTGGCTAGCATGCCTGAAGTCCCCAGCTTTAAAGAGATGGGCGTCAAGATTGAATTTTCTCAATGGGCCGGTCTGTTTGTACCAAGCGCTACACCGGATTACATCACTAATAAGTTACGCGAAGCAGCCAAGCAGGCAGCTAATGATGAACGCGTTCGTTCGGTGATTAATTCCGCTGGCAGCCCAATTCAGTATATG
>CAIMPQ010000220.1 GCA_903843315.1 uncultured beta proteobacterium | reverse complement strand
TCTGACGCTCATGTCTAAGGCGGGTGACTTATGGTGGTTATGGGCATGGGGTGTACTCACGGTATTTAGCCTATTAATGCAGTGGATCTTCCCCACATTTATTGCCCCCTTATTCAATAAGTTTCAAGCTTTAGAAGATGGTCCATTAAAAACCCAAATCGAAGCGCTGTTAAAGCGTTGTGATTTTGCTAGTCAAGGTCTTTTTGTAATGGATGGCAGTAAACGTAGCGCCCATGGCAACGCCTTCTTTGCAGGCATGGGTAAGGCAAAACGGATCGTATTTTTTGATACCTTGATTGAAAAACTCAACCCTGGTGAAGTTGAGGCTGTGCTCGCCCATGAGTTAGGTCACTTCAAATGCAACCATATTCGGAAGCGCCTCTTAGTCTCATTTGCTCTGAGTTTTGGCATGTTTGCACTCTTAGGCTGGATTAGCACTAAGGCCTGGTTCTATACGGATCTCGGTGTCATGCCTAATCTCAATGGTTATAACGGTGGGCTCGCTCTAGCACTCTTTATGCTGGTCTCCCCTGTATTTAGCTTTTTCTTTACTCCACTAGCAAGCCTCGCATCGCGCAAACACGAATACGAGGCTGACGGATTCGCTGCTCAAAAATCATCAGCCAATGATTTAATTTCGGCATTGGTAAAACTTTATCAAGACAATGCATCGACGCTCACGCCCGATCCAATCTATACCGCCTTCTATAGCTCGCATCCACCTGCACCCCTACGGATTGCTAACTTACAGCGTTTTAGTTGATCCCTAACTAAATTAATGGAACAATTTCACGCGCTACTCACTGCTTCTTACGGAAGACACTATTTAGCGCAGCGATTAATGAAAGATGTACAGGGTAATGAATCCCCTGAAGGTCCATTGCTTCAAGTCAGTACGCCAGCCAAACAGCATATTGGCGCAGTAGGTGATCGCATGCTGCTCGAAATGACTTCGGTCGATCAAGCGCGCATTATCCAAATTGAGCCCCGAGAAAATATACTCTTTCGCTCAGATGCGTTTAAAAGCAAGATCATTGCATCCAACGTAGACCAAATTCTGGTGGTCCTGGCCACGCAACCCGCTTTCTCACCAGATCTGTTGGGTAGAGCTGTGGTTGCAGCAGAGGCGAATCAAATTGGCCTTCACATCTTGCTTAATAAGTGTGATCTCAAAGACAATCTAGTGCACGCTAGAAAAATCATTGAACCCTATGCGCGGATGGGCTACCCCGTGAGCGAGGTGTCAGCTAAGTTTGACCCTGCCTCAATCGAGGCGCTACACCCTGCGCTACAAGGAAAGGTCTCTGTCTTTGTCGGTCAATCTGGCATGGGTAAATCTAGCCTGCTCAATGCTTGGGTACCTAATGCGGCTGCACTAACCCAAGAATATTCTGTGCGTCTGGATACCGGAAAACACACCACCACTGCATGCCGTTACTTTGAGTTACCCGAAGCTTGGGGCAGAGGAGAAAATGGCAAGCTGGGGGCCTTAATCGATTCACCAGGCTTTCAGGAATTTGGTTTAGCCCATATGTCGGTGAGTGAACTACAACATGCCTTTAGAGAATTTAAAGACCTACTAGGAAAGTGTCGCTTTCATAACTGCGCACATCAATCTGAGCCAGATTGCGCAGTGCGTGATGCGGTAGATAGAAATGAAATAGCGCCAGAAAGATTAGCCCTGTTTAGACAGCTTCGCTCAGATTCAAAAACAGCTGATACACAAATTCAGGGAATTAGCCAAGCCAAAGAGCGATGGTCAGCATTAGCAACAAAGCCATCCAAGCGATAACTAAGCGCCATACCAGGCCAACGGCAGATCGCATCGTACGCTCAGTAGGCTCAAGACCTACTTCATACACAACTGGCTCACCAGCTTCTGCCATCCGTAATGCCTCATCACTATCTGGCTCACTTAAAGGCTCCCCTAAGCGCACACCAAGTGCACCACCACCTGCAGCCAGAATCACTGCCGACAAAGAATCAGGCCACTTTTGGGTGAGGTAACGCCACGCATATACCGCGCCCTCAAAATTACCCACAATCGCAAAGCCCATGGCTGTGATACGGGATGGAATCCAATCGAGTACATAGAAAAAGTGGCGGGCAGATTCACTTAAGTTGAAATCACCTCGCTCAGACCAACGCTGGGCAGCAATATCAGCCAAACGGTACAGCACCACACCGGCAGGGCCCATTGGCATCATGAACCAGAACAACACACCAAATACATGGCGGTGCGAACCAATGATGGCGCGCTCCAATGCTAAAGAAATGACTTCTGTTTCTGAAAGATCCGAAGTATCTAACTCAGGGCCATACCATTCTCCCAAAGCAAGGCGTGCAGCTGGTAAGTCATGCGCTTCAATTGCTTCGTGAACTAAAGTAAAAGAATGGCTGAACTGGCGAAAACCAAAAAACAAATAGGCAATGACGATGTTCCAGATGAAACCCAAGATTGGGTAAGTCACCATGCAAGTAACGTAAACCAAGAACACCAAAAAGGTTGGCAGAATAAATGCCACCAGGCAGGCCATACGAGCGCCGACCGGACTTGCACCCTCTTCGGTCTTACCGCCAAATTCCCCGGCAACCCAATTTAACCAGCGATTGCACATACGCACAATCCAATGGCTAGAGGTTACTGGACGAAATTGTTCAGCAATGAGGGCGAAGAGGATAGAAAAGAAAGTCATACTTTTAATAAATGATAAAGGTTACGCAACATTCCTGCAGTAGCACCCCAAATAAAGCGGTTCTCATAAGGCATTGAATAGAAACGGCGTCCACCCTGCTCACTTTGCCATAACCTCACCTGATGGTTAGCTGGGTCTAGTAAAAAGCTCAAGGGAACTTCAAAAACGTCTGCCACTTCAAATTCATCTAAGACATATTCTGCCTGAGCTTGCACCAATCCTACTACTGGAGTGACGCTATAGCCAGAAACAGTCAAATATTCAGGCAAATGACCAATAATTTCTACTCGATTACGGTCTAAGCCAATTTCTTCTTCACTCTCACGAAGAGCAGTGTCAGTGGGGCTTTGGTCTTCAGGATCCATACGTCCCCCTGGAAAACTAATTTGTCCCGCATGATCCCGCAAATGATTCGTTCTCTGGGTTAACAACACCCATAAGCCGTCCTCTTTTAGCAATAACGGAATTAATACAGCAGCTTTAGTCACCTTACCCACCGCCTGACGCTTAGCGATAATATCTGAAGCAATGACGTGGCGATTCTCATCCGTAATTTCTGGCTGCCAGCTAGGTGGTGACTGAAAGCGTGCCTTTAAAGCTTCTGGGGACAAGAGGTCTTTTGATACTTTGACCTGATCACTACATATCTCATGAATCGGAATTGCTTGTGCATCAAATCCTGGGGGTGCAGCAACATTGATTGCATCATCTTCAGGTTTTGGCGTCTTGGGCATAGTCATATTCTAAGGCAACAAAAAAGGCGACCTAAGCCGCCTTTCTATTTGCATCAAAGCAGCAATTACTCAGCCGTTGGTGCAGCAGCTGGAGCAGCCACTGGTTTAACGCGTGCTTGAAGCTTTTCTTTAATACGTGCTGACTTACCAGAGCGATCGCGCAAGTAGTACAACTTAGCACGACGTACATCACCGCGACGCTTCACTTCAATGCTAGCAATCAATGGTGAGTATGTTTGGAAAGTACGCTCAACGCCTTCACCAGAAGAAATCTTACGCACGATAAAGCTGGAATTGAGTCCGCGATTACGCTTAGCAATCACAACGCCCTCAAAGGCCTGGGCACGCTTACGTGTACCCTCAACAACGTTCACGCTAACAACCACTGTGTCGCCAGGCGCAAAGCTTGGCAAAGTTTTGTTAACAGTTAAGCGAGCAATTTCTTCTTGCTCAATTTTTTCGATCAAATTCATTTTTAATCCTTAAACATCGTATTAGCGTTTAATCCCGAGATCTAAATCAACGGACCTAATAGAGGATGCAGTTAAAACAATCTCACTAAACCAAAAACCAAACCACTCATTCACAACTGCGCACTACTAAAAGTATTCACAGCGAGCGAAGAAATTGTTCATCTTCTCGGGTTAGCAACCCATTGGCTCTAGCCGATTCAATTAAATCCGGCCTTAACCTGAACGTCAGCTCTAAAGACTTCTGCCGACGCCAATCCGCTATTTTAGCGTGATGTCCGCCTAAAAGCACGTCCGGCACGGATAAATTTTCATATATTTCGGGGCGCGTGTAGTGTGGGTAGTCCAATAGACCGTTCATAAAGCTATCTTGGGCAGCAGATTCGCCGTCCCCAAGCGCTCCTGGGATAAGCCTAATCATTGCGTCCATCATCGCAATAGCGGGTATTTCACCCCCAGAAAGGACAAAATCCCCAATAGAAAGCTGTAAATCCACTTTGCGATCAACAAAACGTTGGTCAATTGCCTCATATCTGCCACAAACAAAGCTCAAATTACCGAAATTGAGTAGATCTGTGACCATTTTCTGAGAAAACCGCTCGCCTTGAGGAGCTAAAAGGCACACTGGACCGCTTTTAATGCCTGCAGCCTGGTGGGCAGCGTGGATGCCAGCAAGCGTCTCTTCTAAAGGTTTGGTCATCATAACCATTCCTGGCCCGCCACCATAAGCACGATCATCGACTGTCTTACGAGCATCAGAGCAAAAATCTCTTGGATTCCACAAATGAACACTGGCTAGAGATTGCTCGCATGCACGACCAGTGACACCCCACTGCGTTAAAGCAGAGAACATCTCTGGGAATAGGGTCACTACATCAAAGCGCATATTGAAATCTCTGAATTATTTCCTTTACCAATCACCCTGCCAATCGAGGGTAATGGTTTTATTCGGCAAGTCTACGTTTTGTACCACTTCTTTTACAAATGGAACTAACTGTTTAATCGTTTTAGTTTCTGCGTCACCAAGCACGATGACACCATGCGCACCATGTTCAGTGACATCAGTGATTTCGCCAAGGGCTTCGCCTTGCAAGTTAATAGCCTGACAGCCGATCAAATCAACCCAGTAATAGGAATCACTTTCCGCTGTTGGAAAGGCATCGCGTGCCACCAAAATGCGCGCGCCTTTTAAGGCGAGTGCTTGATCACGATCAGACACCCCTTCCAGAGAAAGCACCACATTACCGCTATGCATTTTGGCGCTCTTCACCTTGTATTGCGTGAGAGAGGCCTGTTCATGCGACGCAGAAACGCCAGCTTCCCTACGAGGGATAAGTGATAACCAAATCGCTTTGGAAGAGAGAAGAGCTACGGGTTCAGAGGCGTGAGGTCTAACCTTCACTTGACCCTGTAAACCCTGCGCCTCAGAGATGGCGCCAAGCTCAATCAAATCATTTAGGGAAGGTGTGCTCATGTGAAGTACACCTTATTTTCCCAAAATAGAACTACTGAAAATGCTGCTACTAAAAACCCCATCATGACGACGAAGTTTTTAGATAAACAAATCTTAGACAGCAGGATTGCTTTTGATCAAACGAACAACGGTTGGAGATACTTGCGCACCAACACCAGTCCAGTAAGTCAAACGATCTTGAGCAATGCGCATAGCCTGCTCAGCTCCAGCTGCTTGTGGATTGAAATAACCAATACGCTCGATAAAGTTCGAGTCGCGACGGTTGCGTTTATCAGTAGCAACGATGCTGTAAAAAGGGCGCTTCTTAGAACCGCCGCGTGCCAGTCGAATGACGACCATACTTATTCCTTAAAATCTAAAATGAAAACAGGTTAATTACAAGCCAATGAAATTTCTACAAAAATCTTGGGCTCCAGCTCACCAACTAAACGTACGGTTAAGCGGAAAACCTCATATTCTAGACGAAAACCCCTACTTCTTCCACCTATTTAAGCGTCTAAGCCGTTAGAATAGAATCCAGCGTTTTATAAAAAATATATATAAAACAATAACTTAGATAAATATGGCCCTCAAAATAGCGATTTCCACCCCCATAAGACAACTTCATAGAGGCGGCTCAAGTCGTCTATTTCTGCTGCTTTCTTACCTAGGTGTGGCATTTCTATGTGGTTGCGCAAATGTCATTCCCCCATGCGGAGCAAAAACCAGTCCGCCCAGTAGCGAGCTGCGTAATACTAAATGGGAGCTCACGCGCTGGAATTTACCCCCTAATGCATACGGCGAAGTGCGTGCCCGGCAAATCCCCCAGGGTGAATCGAGTAACCCGATTCAAATCGTATTCGATGCCAATGGTGAACGTGTGAGTGGGTCTACAGGCTGCAATCGCTTTACCGCCCAACTGGATGAAGACAGTCGCGGCTTTACCTTTAGCAAAATTGCCAGCACCAAAATGGCCTGCACACCACCACGTATGGAATTAGAAAATGATTTTCTCTATGAGTTGAATGACTATCGCAACATTGTGCGTAATGGCGATCAATTACTCATGATTGGCACTGATCGTGAAGTGCTCAGCTTTACTCAGCGACCTACTAAATAAGCAATCACATCAGAAATACTATTAACGAAAATTCATGAAAAACTCAAAACTCATTTTTTGCGCCCTCGGATTATTTTTTCCAGGGAGCGGCTTGAACTGTTTTTACTTGCAGGGATGGAAATCTTTTTGGGCTTGGGTTCAATTATTTGCATTAATCGGTGGCGTTGCTGGTTGGACCATTTTAAAAAATGCGCACTTTCATTCAGCCCCAGGATGGGTGCTGATCACCTTTGGTTTCATTGCCATAGAAGCCAGTTGGCTAACAACGATTGCCTTTGGTCTGCGCCCCGATGAAAAGTGGGACGCCCAATTTAATCCTAACATTGCAGAACATCAACGTACTCGCTCAGGCTGGCCAGCAATACTGACGGTGATTTTCTCGCTCGTGTTTGGGGCCGGCGTGATGATGACTTTTCTAGCCGTTTCTTTTGAGCAATTCTTTATTTCTCAGATTCATGAAGCAAGAAAGCTATCTCAGTAATTACGGATCGCTTTTGATCGGCACCCTAAAAGCGCTTACTTTAGAACTGTTCTACTTCTAAAGCATTCGTAGAATAACCACTTTCAATGATAGATGTTGCTAAGCCTTGTGCTTGTGGCAACAAATTCTCGGCAAAGAAACGCGCCGTAGCGATTTTAGCTCCATAGAAAGCAGGATCGTTATCAAGTAATCGTTCAGCAGCCAAAAGCCCCCGGGCCATTTGCCAAGCCCCTAATACCAAACCTGATAAACGCAGGTAAGCGAAGCTACCTGCATAGACTGACTTCACGTCCGTTTTTGCATTGGCCAAAATATATGCTACAGAATCTTCAAACGCAGCACGCCCAATTACCAATTGCTTTAGCACCGCTTTTGCATCATCAGAACCGCTGGCTGCTAATGCTTTTTCTGTTTCAGCTATTTTTTCTGAAAGTACTTTTGCTGTTGCACCACCATCACGTACCGTCTTTCTACCAACCAAGTCATTCGCCTGGATAGCGGTAGTCCCTTCGTAGATAGTCAAGATACGCGCATCGCGATAGTGTTGAGCGGCACCGGTTTCTTCAATAAAACCCATACCACCATGCACCTGAACACCTAGGCTAGCAACCTCAATCGACATCTCAGTAGAGAAGCCCTTCACAATCGGGACTAAGAATTCATATATCGCTTGATTTGACTTACGAGCAGCTTCATCTGGTGCGGCATGCTGTGCATCATATGCAGCGGCAGCGTAATAAGCTAAAGCACGAGAAGCTTCAGTGTAGGCACGCATGGTCATGAGCATACGTTTGACATCCGGCTGATGAATAATGGCAACAGGGCCAGGAGAGCCGGCGAGATCACGGCTTTGCACTCGATCTTTCGCGTACTGCACTGCCTTTTGATAAGCACGCTCGGCGACTGCAATCCCTTGCATGCCTACTGCAAAGCGCGCGGCATTCATCATCACAAACATGTATTCCAGACCGCGATTCTCTTCGCCCACGAGATAGCCAATTGCACCACCATGATCGCCAAACTGCAAGACCGCGGTTGGGCTCGCCTTAATACCCAGCTTATGTTCTATCGATACACAATGCACGTCATTACGTTCGCCCAATGAACCATCTGCAT
>CAIMPQ010000219.1 GCA_903843315.1 uncultured beta proteobacterium | reverse complement strand
GCTTGCCGCAATCGGCGTGCTCATAGCCTTGATACTCATCTTTGGATCAGGACAGTTTTTCAAAAGATCATTCATGGTGGAGACCTATATTAAGCAGTCAGTTACAGGTCTGGATACGGGCGCCGATGTTCGCTTTCGAGGAGTGAAGATTGGTCAAGTAAAGTTGATTGGCTTATCGGGAGATATCTATGAAAGGGATGTGCCTTTCGACAAACGTCGTCAGTTTGTGGTGGTACGGATGCAAATTTTCGGTGATAGGGTCAGCGAAGAGCAGATTGCTGAATTTGTAGAAAATCATTTACGTGCCCGTGTGAAGTCGATGGGTATTACTGGCGTTAGCTACATAGAGTTTGACTATGTAGCAACAGCTGCAGATTCTTCCCAGTTGAAATATGAGTGGACGCCAGCGTACCCGGTAATACCTTCAATGCCGAATCAAGCCGACGAAATCATCTCTGGTATTCAAAAACTGATTGGGTCCTTGAATGAGATGAAGGTAGATGCCGTTCAGAAAAAACTGGATGCGCTGTTAGATAATCTCAATGTCATGATGGCTGGCGATGGCAAAGGAAACGAAGGAGTTATTCGTACCGTTAAAGATATGAATGTAATTTTGGCGCGTATTGCTAAGGTGACAGATAAGGAAGAATTGAGTGTATTGATGCGTGAGTTGATTGGTGCAACTGTAGCCTTGCGTCAAACTGTCACCAGTATGCAGGGTGATACAGCCATGACTATGGAAAATCTAAAGCAAACTAGCGAGAACTTAAATGAATTTAGTCGCATTGCAAGCCAATCGCCTTCTAGTTTGATTTGGGGTGAACCTCCACCAAAGATCACACCGCCATTGAACGGCACACCGTCGCAGTCAGGAGTACAAAAATGATGAAGCGAACTGTATTTACTTTGGCGCTGATGGGACTTGTTTCTTGCAGCTTACCAACCCGTGCGCCAGTAACACCAAGTAGTTGGATGGTTGCTCCAGAGCGGACTGGTGAACCACTTAAAACTCGCTCTGATCTCTGGCTTAAGGTAGGGTCGGTATCGGTCGCGCCACCGTTTGATGGTAGATCGCTCGTCTATCGCATTAGTGACCAGCGTTACGAAAAAGATTTCTATAACGTTTACACCACGATTCCTGCAGAAATGATTGCGGATTCTGAGCGTCAGTGGCTCAATAAGGCCAATATTTTTTCTGCTACCGTAGGTCAGAGTAATAGCTTCTTCCCTTATTACACTCTGCAGGCTACCGTGAATGAATTCTATGGCGACTATCGAGTACGCCCTGAGGCGGTGGTTAGCGTGGAGTTCTTCTTAACTGCGCAAAGCGGTGGATCACCTAAGCCCATGATTGGTGCAAACCGCTATACCAAGAGAATTCCCCTGAAAGACAATAGTCCTGAAGCGCTTGTATTGGGACAGCAGCAGGCACTCGCTGAGATCTTCACACTTTATGAAGAGCAGCTATCTAAATATGCTGCCAATTTGCCGAAACCGTTAGGACAGTAAATCGATGAAATTTGTCTCATGTCGCGCCATAATTACCGGCGCTATCACTATCTTGTTGATTGGCATTAGCCTAAGTCATGTTGCGCAAGCTCAAAATTTCCCCAATAGGCCTATTCGCCTGATTGTTCCCTTTGCTCCTGGTGGAAGTACTGACATCATTGCTCGCTCGGTAGGCGATGCATTGGGTAGGCAGTTAGGTCAACCTGTGATTGTCGAAAACAAAGCGGGTGGCGGGGGATCCGTAGGTGCCCTTGAAGTGATGCGTGCCCCAAAGGATGGCTATACGATCGGTATGGCAACGGTTTCTACTACCGCCGCAAATCCGGCAATCAATCCGAAGATTGGTTATGACCCGATTACCGATTTCACAGCCATTAGCAATATTGCTGCTACCCCAAATATCATCGCGGTCAATCCTTCGTTCCCAGCAAAAGACTTCAAGACATTTATGGAAGTGCTTAAGGCAAATCCTGGGAAGTATTCTTATTCAAGTTCGGGTACTGGTGGTATTGGTCACCTGCAAACAGAATTATTCAAAAGCTTGACTGGCGTATTTATTGTTCACATTCCTTACCGCGGTGCTGGTCCCGCATTGGCTGATACGGTGGGCGGCCAAGTGTCGATGATTTTTGATAATCTCCCATCGTCACTACCGTTCATTAAAGACGGCAAACTCGTGCCAATTGTAGTTGCCGCGCCTAAGCGCTTAGCCCAGTTACCTAACGTACCAACGTTTACTGAGGTTGGCTTGGCACCAGTCAATCGGATGGCTTATTACGGATTATTGGGTCCAGCAGGTATGCCAAAAGAGATTGTAGATAAATACTATGCCGCTCTACAAAAGGCCGTTACAGAACCTGCTGTAAAGAAACGTATTGAAGATACAGGCTCTCTCATTAATGTAAATGGCCCAGAAGCATTTACAAAAGAGATTAAAGCGGAGTTCACTGTGTACAAAGAAGTGGTAGCTAAACAAAAGTTACAGCTAGATTAAAAAATATAAATAGAGGTTTGG
>CAIMPQ010000218.1 GCA_903843315.1 uncultured beta proteobacterium | reverse complement strand
AATTTACTTTCACCGGGTTGGCCAACCCACTCTTTCATTTTATTGCGTGCTTCTGGCTGCAGCGGTGTTTTAACTTGAGTCCACTCACGCAAGAAATTTTCGCAACGAGGATCAGACAACTTAAAGAAGTAGTGATCAGATACTTTTTTGATTGGGGTTGCGCCACTGACTACCGAGAAAGGATTCTTAAGGTCAGTAGGTGAGTAGGTTGCCCCACATTTTTCGCAGTTGTCGCCATATTGATCTTTAGCTCCACACTTGGGGCACTCGCCTTTAATGAAGCGATCCGGTAGGAACATTTCTTTAACAGGATCATAAGCCTGCTCGATGGCACGCTTTTCAATCAGGCCAGCATCACGCAGTTTTAGATAGATACTTTGCGAAAGCTTCTCATTTTCAGGGCTATCGGTGGTGTAGTAGTGATCAAAAGAAATGAGGAAGTTGTCAAAGTCTCGCTTGTGCTCTTTCCAGACATTCGCAATCAATTCCTTAGGCGTAATTCCTTCTTTTTCAGCACGCAACATGATTGGGGTGCCGTGAGTATCATCCGCGCCTACATAGTGGACCTCATGACCGCGCATCCGTTGAAAACGTACCCAAATATCTGTCTGCACATATTCCACCAAATGCCCGATATGGATCTGTCCATTGGCATACGGTAGGGCTGAAGTGACAAGAAGGCGACGCTGGGAGCTACTCATGTAAAGCGGACTTAAATAAGAAGGTTAAATTAGAGTGAATACAGGATTATGCTAGCTCTACTATTGCTTAAGCAGTAATTTTAGTCTGCGGTTAAAGTAAAACACCTTGAAGTCTTCGTAAAACCCGTTTTAGAAAGCGTTACATGGCTGTAAAACCCCATATTCAGATGTCTAGCGCCTCCGTGCCTTTGGTGCACGAGGTGGAGATATTGGATGAGGCGGGCAGAAAAAAGCTCACCCATATCCCTGGGGAGCGCCCATTGACCATCTATTTAGATAGGCGCGAGGTTGTCACCCTCATGACTCTGGGCAGCGCACCCGAAGCTTTAGTTTTAGGGTATTTACGCAATCAACGCTTAGTGGAATCTCCTGACGATATCGAGAGTATTCAAGTGGACTGGGAAACCGATTCGGCAGCCGTTAAGACTCGTCGTAGTACGGTGGATATCGATGCCTTAACCAGTAAGCGGGTTGTCACTACGGGTTGCGGACAGGGAACCATGTTCGGTGGACTGATGGAGGAGATGGCAGAAACGCGCCTCCCAGATGGACCTAATCTTTCCCAAGAGGCGATTGTGGCTTTAATAGACGCCATTCGGGTGCATGATTCGATTTACAAGAAGTCAGGCTCAGTACATGCCTGTGCAGTGTTCGAAAGAGTAGGTGATAGTGACGTAGAGATGCTTTACTTTATTGAGGATGTAGGGCGCCATAACGCAGTTGACTCCATTTCCGGCTTAATGTGGCTTGCTGATAAGTCCGGTAAGGACCTCATTTTCTTTACAACTGGACGCCTCACATCCGAGATGGTGATTAAGGGTGCCCAAATGGGAGTGCCTTTTCTCTTGACTCGCTCGGGAGTGACTTTGATGGGACTGGAATTGGCTCGCAAAACCAATCTCACCATCCTCTCCCGTTGCTCTGGAAAACACTTCGAGATCTACAACGCCCCTGAGAGGGTAGTTTTTACCCAAAACCGCTAATTTTTAGTGCTCAAAGCCCGATAAATCCTGGGTAGAGCTAGTGAAGGTTTTACAATTCGGTCATGACTATTAAATCTGACCACTGGATCCGCCGTATGGGCGCACAAGGCATGATCAGCCCATTTGAACCTGGCCAAGTTCGCGAAGACGCCGCCGGCAACAAAATCGTAAGTTATGGCACATCAAGCTATGGCTATGACATTCGTTGCGCTAATGAATTTAAGATCTTCACTAACATCAACAGCACGATTGTGGATCCCAAGAATTTTGATGAACAATCTTTTGTCAATTTCAATGGGGATGTTTGCATTATTCCCCCGAATTCATTTGCTTTAGCAAGAACCGTAGAGTACTTCAAGATTCCTCGCAGTGTATTAACGGTGTGCGTTGGTAAGAGTACCTATGCTCGCTGCGGAATTATTGTCAACGTCACGCCATTCGAACCTGAGTGGGAAGGTTATGTCACTTTAGAGTTCTCTAATACCACACCATTGCCTGCCAAGATTTATGCCGGCGAGGGATGTGCACAAGTACTCTTCTTCGAAAGCGATGAAGTCTGCGGCACATCATATAAAGATCGTGGTGGTAAGTATCAAGGTCAGCGGGGCGTAACCCTGCCTAAGACCTAAGTTATTCACGGTAGTGGATAAGCCCCATTTCGGTCGCCGCCCTGAGCGGATTAACCTGGATGAGTACCGTGCAACTCTGACGCGCTCTGCCGTAGCGCGCCCTGAGAATAATTTTTATCACTGGTTATTAGGAACCAGCTGGTTTAAGTTTCTGCTGTTGGTGATCTTTGTTTATCTCAGCACCAATCTTCTATTTGCTCTGGCTTACTTGGCCTGCGGTCCTGGTGCCATTACAAACACCACGCCAGGCGCGCTCATTGATGTCTTTTACTTTAGTGTCCAAACTATGGCGACCATTGGGTATGGACAGATGACGCCAGTAGGTCACTGGCCGAATTCTATCGTGACCTTCGAAGCTTTCTTTGGCATTGTGTATTCAGCTCTGACCACTGGTTTGGCATTTGCGCGCTTTACAAGACCCACTGCGGGCGTTCGTTTTTCGAAAGTCGCAGTGGTTGGAAATCATAACGGTATTAAAACGCTGAAGTTTCGTGTTGCCAATGAGCGGAGCTCTCATATTGTGGAGGCGCAATTGCGTCTTTGGTTAATTGCTGAAAGTATGACATCTGAGGGAGAGCGCTATCGTCGCTCGGTAGAGTTGTCATTACATCGCTCTGAGAGCCCAGTCTTTTCATTGACTTGGACTGCTATGCATAGTGTGGACCATGAGAGTGCTTTAAATGAGTATCTGGATAATAGCGCTCTAGATCCGCAATGGCATTTATTAATCACCTTTACTGGCTACCATGAGAGCTTAGCAAACCAGGTTTACGCACGCCATGTTTACTTACCTAAAGATGTGCAGCAAAATGCGACATTTGTCGATATAGTCACGGTTTCGCCAGACGGCGGTCGGGTTATTGACCTTACCAATTTTGAGAAGTGGGCTCCGAATTCATCGGGACCAATAGCAGGGGAGTTTTTATGAAATTTCGTTTCCCAATCATCATCATTGATGAGGACTTTCGTTCCGAAAATATTTCGGGTTCCGGTATTCGCGATCTTGCCGAGGCAATCGAAAATGAGGGTATGGAAGTTATCGGCCTGACTAGCTATGGTGACCTCACTTCTTTTGCTCAACAAGCCTCTCGCGCATCAACTTTCATCGTTTCAATTGATGATGAAGAATTTGTGTCTGATTCCGAAGATCATGACCTACCTGCGTTAAATAATTTACGTGCCTTCATTACTGAAGTACGTAAGCGCAATGAAGATATTCCGATCTTTTTGTATGGAGAGACGCGTACCTCACGTCATATGCCAAATGACATCTTGCGTGAATTGCATGGCTTCATTCATATGAATGAAGATACCCCAGAATTTGTCGCGCGCCATATTATTCGTGAAGCCAAGGTTTATCTCGATTCTTTAGCGCCGCCATTTTTCCGCGCATTAACCAATTACGCTTCCGAAGGTTCTTATTCTTGGCATTGCCCAGGGCACTCAGGAGGCGTGGCTTTTTTGAAGAGTCCAGTGGGACGCATGTTCCATCAATTCTTTGGTGAGAATATGTTACGCGCTGACGTCTGTAATGCCGTCGAAGAATTAGGGCAACTTCTTGACCACACTGGGCCAGTATTACAAAGTGAGCGCAATGCTGCGCGCATCTTTAATGCCGACCATTTATTCTTTGTGACCAACGGCACCTCCACATCAAACAAAATTGTGTGGCACTCCACCGTAGCACCGGGTGATGTGGTTTTAGTCGATCGTAATTGCCATAAGTCGGTGATTCACTCCATTACTATGATGGGCGCGATCCCGATTTTCTTAATGCCGACCCGTAATCATCTCGGCATTATTGGTCCGATCCCTAAAGAAGAGTTTGAGTGGGCAAATATCAAGAAGAAGATTGAAGCCAATCCTTTTATCAAGAACAAGAATGTTGTACCCCGTGTCATGACACTTACCCAGAGCACCTACGACGGTATTGTTTACAACGTCGAGATGATTAAAGAGATGCTTGACGGCAAAGTGGATTCATTGCATTTCGACGAAGCTTGGTTGCCACATGCTGCATTCCATCCCTTCTATAAGGATATGCATGCGATTGGTGCCGATCGTACGCGCACTAAGAAGAGCTTGATGTTTGCAACTCAATCGACTCATAAGTTATTGGCTGGCTTATCCCAAGCTTCTCAAGTGCTGGTTCAGGATGCAGAAGAGCATAAGCTCGATCGCGATTGCTTTAATGAAGCCTATTTGATGCATACCTCAACTAGTCCACAGTACGCCATTATTGCGTCTTGTGACGTCTCTGCTGCCATGATGGAATCTCCCGGGGGCACTACCTTAGTAGAAGAGTCTATTGCTGAAGCAATGGACTTCCGCCGTGCTATGCGCGAGGTAGATGAAAAGTTTGGCGCAGATTGGTGGTTTAAGGTTTGGGGCCCTGATCATCTTGCGGATGAAGGTATTGGTGAGCGCTCTGATTGGGTACTGGAGCCGAATGCAAGCTGGCATGACTTTGGGAAGCTCGCCAAAGGCTTTAATATGCTTGACCCGATTAAAGCAACAGTCGTCACCCCTGGCTTAGATATTGAAGGTAACTTCGGATCAATGGGGATCCCCGCTAGCATCGTGACTAAATATCTTGCAGAGCATGGCGTAATCGTTGAGAAGTGTGGCTTATATTCCTTCTTCATCATGTTCACCATCGGTATCACTAAGGGTCGCTGGAATACCCTCGTTACTGAATTACAGCAATTTAAAGACCACTTTGATAAAAACGCGCCCCTCTGGAAGGTATTGCCAGAGTTTGTGGCTAAGCATCCGCGCTATGAGCGCGTTGGCTTAAAAGATATTTGTCAGCAGATCCATGAATTCTATAAGAGTCGCAATGTAGCTCGCATGACAACAGAAATGTATACCTCTGACATGGAGCCTGCCATGATGCCATCCGATGCATGGGCAAAAATGGCGCATAAAGAGGTTGATCGCGTACCCCTCGATGAATTAGATGGCCGTGTCACAGCGATGCTAGTCACACCCTATCCACCAGGCATTCCACTATTAATTCCTGGTGAGCGCTTTAACAAACGGATCGTGGATTACTTGTATTTTGCCAGAGACTTCAATGAGAAGTTTCCGGGATTTGAAACGGATATCCACGGTTTGGTAAAAGGTGATGTTGATGGTCGAAGTGAGTACTACGTCGATTGCGTTCGACAAGAGCGTGACATTACCTTATAAGAGTAACTAAAAGTAGGCTAATTTCTTATAGAGATAGTACTCATAAGTTAGCTATAGACTTTATATATGACAACAAAAATTTTTGTACTTACATTATTTGCTTTTTTTGCTCTTACGTCAGTAGCGGGAGCCGTACTTCTCCTATTTCTTTTTAAGATCAGTAGACCACGTTATATTTTGTATTGGGCATCAGGGGCTGCACTCACAGGATTAGCCGTTACGCTCATTATCCTGAAGGCAGAATTACCTGAATTCATTTGGTATAAATTTGCCAATGCATTAGCCGTCTCAGGCGCAGTCCTTGTTAATTTTTCCCTAGCTACTCTTGCTGGTGAGAATATAAGCCCTAGAAATGCCGTAATAAAAACAGGATTAGCCTTCTTGTTTTTGATTGGCAGTCTTGTGACGGTGAGTGAAGTATTTGACCCTGTGCATCAGCCAATTGTTATTGCATTCGTTTCAAGCGCATTAAGTTTTTACGGATACTATTTCTGCACAAAGATTCAGAAACAAATTGATGTGGCTTTAGCTCCCGCATTAAGTCTCTTATTTTTTTTAGTCGGAGTAGTTTGGTTTCTCCGTTTATTAACAATCCTCTTTTTTAATGTAGGATTTGCTACCGACGGCGGGGCAATCAATGTCTTTACTTACATTGTCTTATTATTTCTAGGTATCACCAGATACGTCGTTTTTATTGGGCTTGTGGTTGGGATTTCAGAAACCGAAAAACAGCAACTTCTCGAAAGCTTTAATCAGCTCAATCTTGATATTGCAAATGAAAAAATTACAAAATCTGAACAGCAGTTGCGTTACGTTCTCAATGCTACTGGGGATGGAGTATGGGACTGGAATATTTTGACAGGTGAAGTAAGGCACAATCACCGCTGGATTGAGATGCTTGGAGAGAGCCCTAATCAACCGTTTTTCTCGGTCGATGATTTTAAAAATCGAATACATCCAGATGATTTAGATTTGGTGACAGAACATCTTCAATCAACCCTAGAGAAGAACTCGGTTTATCAAGTTGTATATCGCATGATTCGTCTTGATGGAACTCAAATCTGGGTTGAAGATAAAGGCTCAATTGTTGAAAGATCTGTGGAGGGTGAGCCTCTTCGTATGGTAGGGGCAATTAGCGATATAACCGATGAGAAGCAGGCTAAGGATCAGATTCAGAATCTGATCTATTTTGATTCTCTGACAGGGCTTCCAAATAGACAATTCATTAATCGAAAAATTAATGACATCTTAAGTCGATCTAATGATAAAGATTATTTTTGGGGACTAATGTACCTAGATTTAGATCAGTTCAAGGTGGTTAATGATACTTATGGGCACCAAACTGGTGATGTGTTGCTGCGAAAATTTGGCGACCGAATTCAAGGCGCTGTGAAGTCGACAGATACTATTTGTCGAATTGGAGGGGATGAGTTCCTATTGCTAATTGAGGGAGTTGGCAACACCCATCAGGCTGCGAAAACTGCTCTTGAGGAAGTTGTCGCCAGATTATTTGATGTGCTTGCTATAGAGTTTAATTTGGGTAAGAATATTTTTGTTAAATCAGCAGTGAGCATTGGCGCAGTTATTTTTACAAATGATATTGACAATTTTGATCAAATATTGAAATCGGCTGATATTGCAATGTATGCTGCAAAAGAGAGCAAGGATAACTCCTATCGCCTCTTTGATAATGAATTAGAAGCTAATTTTGAAGCTAAGAATGAAATCTATTCTGGCTTAGGGGATGCATCAAAACTAGATCAGTTTTACATTGAGTATCAGCCGGTAATGGATCTCAACAAGCAGTGTTTTGCTTATGAGGCTTTGGCACGATGGAACCACCCATCACTTGGAATTATCATGCCGAATGACTTTATCCCCTTTGCTGAAAAGAGTGGGCAAATGATTGAGGTTGGCGAAAGTATTTTAAAGAAAATATTCTCAAGCCATGCCACCATGGAGCATATAAAAGAAGATGGAGGCCCCTATCTTTTTATTAATATTAGCGCCAATCAGTTAATGAATTTAGGGTTTGTGGATCAGTTTTTTGGCTTATGTGAACAATATGATGTTCCTGTGCATAAACTACATCTTGAAATTACAGAAGGCACCTATTTATACAATATTGATATGGCGACTCATGTGATGAATCTCTTCATTAGTAAAGGGGTTAGATTTATTCTGGACGATTTTGGTACCGGTTACTCATCTTTAACCTATTTACAAAAATTACCAGTTCAATATATCAAGTTGGATAAATCATTTGTTTCGGACATCATTGCCAATAATGAGGATCGTGCAATTGTCAGAAATATCATGAACCTTGCAGATTCGCTTGGCTTGGAAGTGATTGCAGAGGGCGTGGAAACAGAAGATCAGTTTGCAATATTATTATCAAAAGGCTGCCATTATTTTCAGGGCTGGTATTTCGGGCGTCCTGAAAAATTCTTACCGCCAGTTTCATCTAGTTAGAGTGCAATGGGGCCTCAGTTAGAAAGGCGCACGTGGGTGATCACTTAATTATCCGTACTAACGGCTCTGTTCCTGAGGCTGAAGTGGATAAGCACATTCCAAGGGTACTACTGATTGGTGAAGGCAATAGCATTAAAGAGATTAAAAAAATTCAATAATCCCATTGAAGATATTATTTATTGGGTTTATCTAGCTGGAAATTGACTGGCGCATCCTCATCTACTTTGTTTGCGGGTATATCCGATGTATTTTCTTCACCAGTGAAATTGAAATCCTGACTCTGAACGATTGCAGCAGGTTTATCTAAAAAAGTAGTTACCAGCGCTGGAAAAGCCATCACTACGGCAACCATCACTAGCTGCAGACCCACCCAAGGTAACGCCCCCCAGTAAATGTCACTACTCTTTACTTCCTTAGGGGCTACGCCCCTGAGGTAAAAGAGAGCAAAACCAAAGGGAGGGTGCATGAATGAGGTTTGCATGTTGACGCACAACATGACACCAAACCAAACCAGTGCTGCGCTTGCGGCAGCCTGTGGGTTGCCGTTCATCGACTCTAATAAGACTGGGGAGAGTAATTTGACGGCTACTGGCGCGAGCATTGGAACAACAATGAAAGCGATCTCAAAAAAGTCTAAGAAAAAAGCCAAGAAAAAGACAAAGAGATTAACGACGATTAAGAAGCCAATCCAACCACCAGGCAAATCAGAGAAAAGGGTTTCCACCCAAAACCCACCATCTACACCTTGAAAGACCACAGAAAAACACGTTGAACCAATCAGGATAAATACCACCATTGCTGTAATACGCATGGTATTTTGGTAAGCCTCCTGAATGAGTCCTTTTAGGTGTGGAATATGTGCTCTGCGTAGCCATGCCAAGAGCAAAGCACCCATCGCCCCCATAGCGCCGGATTCAGTAGGGGTGGCGATACCGGTCATGATGGTGCCAAGTACTAAGAATATTAAGACTGCGGAAGGAATGATTCCTAAGAGACATTTTTTCCAGAGGGCCCAGCCTTTTAGGGTGAGATCGCTTTGTGGAATAGGCGGCAAATAATCCGGACGGATACGACTTAAGAAAAAGGTATAGAGCGCAAATAGGGCAATTTGCAGAAGGGAAGGACCCCATGCGCCAAGATACATACTACCCACGTCTGCGCTTCCGCTTTGAGTTTTCAGCTGGTCAGCTAAAACGATGAGAACTAAGGATGGCGGCACTAGCTGCGTAATTGTTCCAGAAGCCGCCAGAACGCCGGTAGCGTAGCGCATGTTGTAACCATAACGCATCATTACAGGTAAGGAGATCATCGCCATAGCGATCACCTGAGCAGCTACAGTGCCAGTGATGGCGCCAAGAATAAATCCAACAATAATCACTGAGTACCCTAGACCACCGCGAACACCCCCAAAGAGTTGGCCCATCGAGTCCAGCATTTCTTCTGCAAGACCACAGCGCTCTAAGATCGCACCCATAAATGTAAAGAAGGGGATAGCGAGCAGGAGGTCATTGGCAAGCACGCTACCAAAGATGCGCTGTGGAATAGCTTGCAAAAAGGGCATTCCGAAAAAGCCTTCACTAATAGCGATAGCCGCAAAAAATAGGGCGGCTGCCATGAGCGAAAAGGCTACCGGGAAGCCAATCAACATAAAGAAGATTAGCCCGCCAAACATCAGGGGTGGCATCCACTCCAATGGAATCATTGCATGGGCTTTTCGTAACGAAGGTCTTCGGCGGGCAGAGTGATCTCACCGTCAAGAGCGCCGATGCGCTTGATGATTTCAGATATGCCTTGCAAGCTCAGCATGAAGAAACCGAATGGCACCACAAATTTAATGGGATAGCGCGCTAATCCACCTGAATTCATCGAATGTTCCATCACCAACCAGGATGGATAAAATAGGGAGGTCCAAGATAGCCAGGTAAAAAGAATACAGGCTGGCATGAGGAAAAAAGTAAAGCCAAAAAGATCAACCCAAAGGCGCCCACGATCGGAAAGGCGCGAGTAGATCAGATCAACACGAACATGCTCATTGCGTTTTAGGGTGTATGCGGAACCGAGCATGACTGCAGCACTAAAGAGGTACCACTGGAGCTCAAGAGGCCAGTTGTTGCTGATATCAAAACCATATCGCATGATGGCATTGGAAGCAGATACAACACATGACAACAAGATCATGATGCCGGCAGCTTTGCCGAGCAGCTGATTGATGCGATCAATACCTGTGGAGAGTTTGGACCAAAACCCCATTAGATCTAGAGATCTGCACGACCCCGTTTAATAGCTGCGAGCACTTGGGACGGCGCTGTGCCACCAGCATGTTGGCGCGATTGCACTGAACCATCCACAGTGAGCAAAGCAAAGACATCATCGTTCATGAGCTCAGGGCGATTATCTAAACCACAAGCAAAACGCAACTCAGAAAGACTTAAGTCAGTAAGCATGCAGTTTCTGCCAACACAGGCTTTAACAGCATGAGCTACAGCTTCATGGGCGTCACGGAAGGCCAAACCCTTTTTAACTAAGTAGTCAGCCAAATCCGTTGCTGTTGCAAAGCCTTCTTCAGCCGCCGCTTTCATGACATCGGCCTTCACTTCAATATGCGGGATCATGTCAGCAAAGATGCGCAAGGTATCTTGAACGGTATCCACCGCATCAAACAAAGGCTCTTTGTCTTCTTGATTATCTTTGTTGTAAGCAAGTGGCTGACTCTTCATCAGCGTCAATAAAGAAATCAAATCGCCATAGACGCGACCCGTTTTACCGCGAGCCAATTCTGGAACGTCAGGATTTTTCTTTTGCGGCATGATAGAGCTTCCAGTACAAAAGCGATCTGGTAGATCAATAAAGCCAAAGCGTGGGCTGAGCCATAGCACGAGCTCTTCAGATAAGCGAGAGACATGCATCATCAAGATTGATGCAAAGGCGCAGAACTCAATTGCAAAGTCGCGATCTGACACTGCATCTAAAGAGTTATTACAAATACCATCAAAGCCCAGAATCTTGGCTACTTGCTCGCGATCAATTGGGTAGCTTGTACCCGCTAAAGCAGCTGCGCCCAAGGGTAAACGATTAAAGCGAGTGCGTAAATCAGCCAAGCGGCTGGCATCGCGGCTAAACATTTCGTAGTAGGCCATGAGATGGTGGCCAAAGGTAATGGGTTGCGCGACTTGCAAATGCGTATGGCCCGGCATGATGGTGGCAGCATGTTTCTCCGCTAAATCTAACAGCGCAGTACGTAAAGTTTTTAAGGTAGTTGCAATCTCATCTACGCTGTCACGCAACCAAAGGCGTAAATCGGTTGCTACTTGATCATTGCGTGAGCGGCCAGTATGTAAACGTTTGCCAGCATCGCCAACTAATGCGGTTAGGCGCGCTTCAATATTCAGGTGCACGTCTTCCAAAGCCAATTGCCAGTTAAATTCACCGGCTTCAATTTCGCTCTTGATTTGAGCCATTCCCTTTTGAATATCAGCAAAATCCTGGCTGCTGATTATCTTTTGGGTTGCTAGCATTTGAGCGTGGGCCAGGGAACCAGCGATATCCACCATGGCAAAGCGTTGATCAAAGCCGATTGAGGCTGTATACCGCTGAACTAGTTCGTCAACGGGTTCTGTAAAACGGGCCGACCAAGCTTGGGCTTTGTTGGCTAAGGAATTTTTGGATGAGCTCATAAACACAGTATATTGGTGTAGGTCTTTGATTATTTTAAATGTTATGTCCCAAACCCTAAATTCTTCACCCCCATCCACCACTTCGGCGACCCCTAAGCGCTTAGTCATTGCCTCCCGCGAAAGTCGTCTGGCCATGTGGCAGGCTGAACACGTCCGGGATTGCCTCAAAAAGCTCTATCCAGGGTGTGATGTTCAGATTTTGGGGATGACTACCCGCGGGGACCAGATTTTGGACAGGGCTCTCTCAAAAGTAGGGGGTAAAGGGCTGTTTGTTAAAGAATTAGAAGCTGCTCTAGAGGACGAACGTGCCGATTTGGCGGTTCATTCCCTCAAGGATGTCCCGATGGTAATGCCCGAAGGATTTGATCTTTCTTGCGTGATGGCTCGAGAGGATGCTCGTGATGCATTTGTCTCGAACGATTTCGCAAGTCTTGAGGACTTACCAAAAGGTGCCATTGTGGGAACCTCAAGCCTGCGTCGTGAGTCAGTACTACGAGCAAAGTTCCCTCATCTAGAAATTCAGCCATTGCGCGGCAATTTAGATACTCGTATGAGCAAATTGGATCGTGGCGAGTATCAAGCGATTATTTTGGCAGCAGCCGGGCTCAAGCGCTTGGGTTTAGAAAGCCGCATACGTGCATACCTTCCTTATGATCCATACACACCAGCAGCTGGTCAGGGTGCTTTAGGAATTGAGACTCTAAGCAAGCATCCCAATATCAAACAATGGCTTGCGCCTTTAAATGATTTACCAACTTTGCTTGCGGTATCAGCAGAGCGTATGGTTTCTCGACAATTAGGGGGTTCTTGTGAAGTTCCCTTAGCCGCCTATGCCACATGGAGTAAGGATCAAGCAGACCAAATGCAAATCCGATCGTTTGTTGCCAGCACCGACGGCAAAGCCATCTGCCTTGCTCTTGGCAGTGCCAAAGTGAAATCCATTGACGATGCAGAGTCTCTTGGGCTTGCTGTTGCAAAAGATTTGCTTGCACAGGGTGCGGCAGATTTAATTCCCAATATTCCTAAGTAAATAAAGCATTGCCGATAGCGATGAGTGCCAAAACCATTATCGTTACAAGACCAAGTGGACAGGCTCGTCAGCTGATTGAAGTGCTAAGTAAGGTCATTGAGAGTAGTGGTTTGACTAGACGTAGTTTTCCGGAGATTGTGTCTCTGCCTTTGCTTACCATTGTTCCTGCTACAGATGAACAACTAGCTGATCACATTGCCACAGCACTTACGGATGCTGATCTGGCAATCTTTGTCAGCCCGAATGCCATTGAATGTGTCATGCGTTTACTCGAGCGGGATTGGCAAGATTTTTCCAAGAAGACTATTCCCATTGGGGTGATGGGTGGAAGTAGTAAGTTTGCCCTTCAAAATCATGGCATTGGCCAAGAAGCTCAGCCCACCCCCATCTTGATTCCAAGAAACAATGACAGTTGGGATTCAGAGGGTTTATGGCAGGAGCTTCAGGCCTTAGGCTGGAATTGGGCAAGTAAAAAAGTGGTGATATTCAAGGGTGAAGGTGGGCGCGATTGGTTAGCGGATACCTTAAAAAAAGCGGGGGCAACCGTAGAGGCGATTTCAACCTACACTCGCGTCCCCCTGGATTTGGACAACTCTGCTTGGCAAGCGATTCGCGAAATGGATTTCTCAAAATCGCTTTGGCTTCTCACATCCTCTGAAGCTGTGCGCTACCTAGGAAGAGTAATGAAGGATCAGTTTGCACAGAATTTACAAAACGCCAGTGCCTTATGCCCCCATCACAATATTGCGGATGCAGCTGAGATGATTGGGTTTGGAGAGGTATTTACAACTGAACCAGGTGATGAAGCTTTGGTTAAAGCCACTTTAGCCTGGCTGACTATTTAGTCTTTAAATGGGTAAGCAGTTCTGGCAAGAAAATTTCATTGACCAGAATGGGATGACCTTTTAGGCGATAGAGAGTGCGCCTTGCCCATAATGGCGAGCTTAATCCAGAAAAATGCTTAGAACACTTTTTCCATAGAGCACTACTTTTATCTAGCCGAGCAATTTCACGAGGGGATTTTGGTTTGGAGTGTTTCCGTGTTTTGGCAAATAGGACTGCCCCTAAAGGCTTTGTTCCAAGGCGCAAGACACCATGATTGCTGCCGCTAGAGCTCAAAGTTGGAATAACACTGTGTGCCATTACCAAGGGGATATTGTTTGCGCATAAGAGCACCTCGCGTACTCTGCAACGTCGAAGCTTGAAATGAAAATAGCGACTTTCGTCGCTATTGAGTGATTGAGGGCAGTCACGCAAAACCTGAACTTCCAGTTTCTGTCCAATTGCTTTCTCAATCTTTTGGGTTAAAGAACCCGTATCGCTAAGCCAAGGCTGCCACTCGCGTGGCGCCCGATGAATTTCACCGGAACCGACTCGATTCCATGCAGAACGGAGACGATTTCGGTGAGTCATTTTTAGCTACCGCTAAAGTTTTTACGTTGGCCGCCAGTCTTTGGTTTAGCAAACCGTGGACCACCTGCTGGACGTGCTGGACGTGAGTCAGCAGAACGCGCAGGACGTGAATCCGCTGAGCGTGCTGGACGTGAGTCAGCAGAACGTGAATCAGTTGAGCGCGCTTCGAAATGATTGCCTGTACGGCTTCCACCACCAGTACCACCACCGCCAAAACGCGATTCAGAACGTGCGCCTGAGCCATAACGACCGCCACCACCACCTGAGCGGTTACCACCACCGCTACCTGAGCGACCGCCACTACCAGAACGACCACCACCACCACCCCCAAAGCTAGGCTTGGCTTGTGGCTCAAGTCCAGCGATGACTGAGGCAACGATATCTTGCTGTGTAAAACGCTCGATATTACGGATCTTGGCGCGATCACGATGTTCAACCAAAGTGATTGCTACACCATTGCGACCAGCACGACCAGTACGACCGATGCGGTGTGTATAGTCTTCAGGTTTCATTGGCAAGCCAAAGTTAATCACGTGACTAATACGTGGCACATCGATACCGCGAGCTGCTACGTCGGTCGCAACCAAAATCTTGGTGTGACCTTTACGTAGTGACTCCAGGCGACGCATACGCACAGCTTGAGGCATTGCACCATGGAGTGCAGTAGCTTCGTAGCCATTAGCACGCAGGGTATCAGCGATTTTTTCGCTTTCAACTTGAGTGCTTGCAAACACCACTGCTTGATCCAAATTGGCATCAGCCAAAATGTGTTCCAGCAACTTGTGCTTGTGTGAGTTGCTGTCAGCCCAATGCAACTTCTGTTCGATGTTGGCGTGTTTGTCACCTGCATGAGCAAGTTCAATACGCTTGGCATCGGTAGTCAATGCATTTGCTAAAGACATAATCTTAGGTGCAAAGGTTGCAGAGAACATCAAAGTTTGATTGCGGCCTGCGCAACGTTTATCAATTGCCTCGAGATCATCAGCAAATCCCATGTCAAGCATGCGATCAGCTTCATCGATAACGAGCTGTTTTACATCATCTAAGCGAATTGCTTTGCTATCGCACAAGTCGAGTAAACGACCTGGGGTTGCAACAACTAACAATGCACCTTTCAGAGCTTGGATTTGCTTGCCGTAAGGCATGCCACCCATGACGGTTGCAATACGGATCCCTTTCATGCCGCGAACTAAGTTCACTGCATCGGCGGTAACCTGTTGAGCTAATTCACGGGTAGGGCAGAGCACCAACACTTTAGGTTGTGCGCGACCTGGTACAGGCGAACTATTCGGGTTAGCTTCGATCAGTTGATTAATTAAAGGCAGTAAAAAGGCTGCGGTTTTACCGCTACCGGTTTGGCTGCTGACCAATAAGTCACCACCAGCTAAGGCTGCAGGAATAACCTGAGCTTGCACGGCAGTAGCTTCGGTATAACCGAGTTCAGCAACGTTTTTAAGAAGTGAGGCCGCTAGGGCAAAAGACTGGAACTCAGTTCCAGCGTGCTTTGAGTCTTTCGACTCGTGATTAGTTTCTTTAGAAAAAGTCATGCTATTACTCATCCCCTCTCAGGGATGTCTCCGTATGTTGCACCCATTGTTTTTTTATGGGGTGCGATGGTCAAAGGCATCGACCATCAGACAGGCGGCAGCGCGTTTTATGAACTTCGTGTTTATAACTTCTAAACGGTACGCTGAAATATAGCTGGGGGGCGATGAATCAAATTGCTTAAAAAAGCCTCCTATTATGACAGCTTGAAAGCATGATTACAAGGGTTTTCCCGAATTAATTATGATAGTGAGATGGAATTTTTTACTTTAGACCTATTAAACCCTTCAAACGCAGGCATTGTTGATTTCTCTACTTACTTGCTGGGGACCATCTTGACAATTTTATTGCCAGGTCCTAACTCGCTTTATGTTTTAACGATTACCACTCAAAAGGGTTGGCGCGCTGGTGCTTGGGGTGCAGTAGGAATATTTATTGGCGATTCGGTATTGATGATTGCCGTGGCATTAGGAGCGGCGTCCTTGCTAGCATCGTCTTTAATACTCTTTGGCATCGTGAGCACCATCGGTGCGTTGTATTTAGCCTGGATGGGCTTTGGCTTAGTACGGAGTGGTATGCAGCGCTGGACTATGCAAGACATCGTTTTACAAGAGAATCAAATACAAGCTAGGCTAATGGGATTGCATCCTTTATGCGCTGCTCTAGCGTTATCACTGACGAATCCTAAAGCCATCTTTTTCTTTATCGCATTCTTCTCGCAATTTATTCGACCTGAATTTGAACATCCTGCCCATACATTTTTTTATCTGGCAGTCGTCCTGCAATTAATGAGCATGACTTACTTGGCAAGCTTGATTGGTATTGGGCAATTCGCCTCCATCTTTTTTCAGCGGCACCCTCGCTGGGCCGCAACTCTCTGGATGCTAACCGGGCTCTTATTTATTGGATTTGCGCTGCGCTTAGCAATTACTTGAGGCGCTTTAATAAACGCTCTGCTTTTTTCCCGTAGGGTGGGCGAGCGGGTTTAGTGCCCTTCAGAATATTGGAGCCTAAGAGACCGCGCACTTCCAGAATGGGTTTTTGGTGACTAAAGGTGTCAAAGCCTGCTTTGCCGTGATACCTACCCATGCCGCTCGCACCAACACCGCCAAACGGCAATGATTCAGTTCCTGCATGCAATAGAGTGTCATTGATGGTGACGCCGCCAGAACGCGTTTCCGCTATAACTTGTTCTTTGTTCTTTTTATCTTTGCCAAACCAGTAAAGCGCCAAAGGATTGGGTCTGTAATTTATATAGGCAATGGCTGAAGAAGTGTTAGCGATCGATATTATTGGAAGTATGGGGCCAAAAATTTCTTCATGCAGCACGCGCGCTTGATCGGGAACATCTACTAGTAATACTGGTTCAAATCTTCTCGCACCTGCTGTGGGGTTGCTGAGCAAGGGAATTGCTTTAGCGCCACGATCAACCGCATCACTCACTAAATGTTGCCAATATTGCAACTGGATATCGTCAATTGGACCGGTGAGTTCTTCTGGGTTGCTAAATTGAGCCTGAGCAGCGGCTTGTAGTTCCTGAATCAATTCAGCTTGATTGCTTGGTTCAATCAGTACGTAATCTGGTGCGATACAAGTTTGCCCACCATTTAATAATTTGCCGTAGATGATTGACGCAGCGGCATCAGTAAGCTTGGCCGAAGGATCAATGATGGCGGGGGTTTTGCCACCAAGCTCTAAAGTAACAGGTGTCAGGTTTTCGGCAGCAGCACGCATCACTTTTTTGCCGATCGTCTCTGATCCCGTAAAAAAGAGATGATCAAATGCCAGAGCTGCAAACTGTTCCGCAACATCAGATTCACCTGTGGTGACGCAAAATTCACTCGGATGGAAATATTCTTGTATTAAACCTGCTAGAAATCCGGAAGTCCGCGAACTGCGCTCAGAAGGTTTCAGCCAAACTCGATTGCCAGCAGCAAATGCAGCAATCGCGGGAACTAGGGCTAATTGAATTGGGTAATTCCAAGGACTCATGATGCCGATAACACCAAGAGATTGATTCTGGATCCAAGCTTGTGAGGATCCCATGTAGGAGGGTGTTTCCATCTGCACAGGCTTCATCCATTCTTTCAGATGCTTGCGGGTATATTTGCAGGCCTGATAAACCAGTTGGAATTCTGCTAGACGGGTTTCAATTGGGTGGCGTACGCCAAAGTCAGCAATCAGAACCTTGCAAAGCTTTTCTTCATTGGCTTCAATCATCTGTTCAATTCGTCCGATACGCTCCAATCTCACTTCAAGAGTAGGGTTGGGTTCGGCAGCATAAGCGGCCTTGATTTCGTCGAGTTGGATAGTGAAGCGATTCATGGCGTTTTAATAGTTGGCAGATATTGGAATAAGGCATTAGGATAAAGCCATGAATGAAAGTCATGATAAAAACCAACCCCATCTTGAGCGCGCTACCCTCGGTGGTGGTTGTTTTTGGTGTCTTGAGGCTGTTTACCAACAAATTTCCGGGGTGAAATCCGTGGTTTCTGGGTATGCTGGCGGTGCTCGTCCTAACCCTTCATATGAGGCAGTTTGCACTGGAGCAACTGGGCATGCTGAAATAGTGGACATTCTGTTTGATCCACAAATGGTCTCATTTAGAGATCTACTAGAGATCTTCTTCGTCATTCATGATCCAACCACACTGAACTATCAGGGTAATGATCATGGCACTCAATATCGCTCAGTGATCTTTACTCATAGCGATGAACAAGCCACGATTGCACGTGAGGTAGTGGAGGAGCTTGAGCAATCTAAAATTTACTCTAGCCCCGTAGTCACACAGATTGATATTGCGCCAACTATTTTCCCGGCAGAAGATTACCACCAAAATTATTTTCAACAACACCCGAATCAAGGTTACTGCATGGCAGTAGTTGCGCCTAAGCTAGCAAAATTCAGAGCGAAATTTAAAACGCTGATAGCACCACAGTACTTTTAAGGAGCAAGGCGGTTTACTCGCCAATCAGTTCCGTCTAGTTTGTAGTGGATGCGATCGTGCAATCTAGAGGGGCGACCTTGCCAGAACTCGAATTCAGTTGGGCGTAAGCGATACCCACCCCAATGCTCTGGACGTGGAGGTGCATCACCATATTCAGCCTTAAAGCGCTTTTCAGCCTCTTCAAGGAATTCACGATTGGGAATGGCGGCGCTTTGCGGGGAGGCCCAAGCTCCAATACGAGAGGCCGGAGGGCGAGAGTGGAAGTATTCATCGCTTTCGGCAGCGCTGACCCGCTCTACGACACCTTGGATACGAATTTGACGTTCTAATTCATGCCAATGAAATAGAAGGGCTGCTTGGGGCCGCACTGCTAAATCATGGCCTTTTTGACTGTCGTAGTTGGTAAAAAACGTAAAGCCATTTTGGTCTGCACCTTTTAGTAAGACAATACGAGCTGATGGATTACCGGTTTTATCGGCAGTAGCCAAGGTCATGGAATTGGGTTCGGGACATTCTGCTCTCACAGCTTGGTCAAACCAAAGCTGAAAAAGCGGGAGTGGGTTGCCGGGAACGTCGGTTTCAGAAAGCTGGCCGAAGGTATAGTTTTTGCGAAGTTGAGCAATGGAGTCCATTTAATCAGTATAAAGAGAAGCTATGGCAGAAGACAAGGTAGAAGACAGCATAGAAGACCGTCGATTTGGTGGTGTAGCAAGGCTTTATGGCCCAGAGCTGCGTGAGCGCTTTCGCAATGCCACGGTGGTAGTTGCTGGATTAGGCGGCGTCGGATCCTGGGCGGCTGAAGCTTTAGCGCGAACTGGTATTGGCCATCTTGTCTTGGTGGATTTTGACCATATTGCCGAAAGTAATACCAATCGTCAGCTGCATGCTTTAGAGGGTCAATACGGCAAAGCCAAAGTAGAGGCGATGGCTCAGAGAGTTTTGCAAATTAATCCAGAGATCAAGTTAACTCCTTATGATCAATTCTTAGAACCAGAGAATGTAGATATTCTTATTCCACCAAATGCATTTGTATTAGATGCGACAGATTCAGTGCTAACCAAAATCGCATTGTCGGTATGGGCTGTCAAGAATAATCGTGCGTTAGTCATGTGTGGTGCTGCGGGCGGAAAGTCTGATCCCACCTCTGTACGCTGTGATGATCTTTCACGCACAGAGCAAGACGCGCTGCTTGCTAAAGTCCGACAAGGGCTAAGACAAGATCATGGTTTCTCCAGGAATCTCAAGAAAAAAATTGGTATACGCGCCATCTATTCGCATGAGCCTCGTGCTGGTGCAGCAAGTGGTGGTCTAGCTTGCTCTGGCTATGGCTCTACCGTGATGGTGACTGCAGCCTGTGGGCTTGCTGCAGCCGCAGAGATTTTGAATCTCATCGCTATAAATCCTTAAGGGCATTCCCTGTAGGAAATTACTGATTCTCATGCAGTCAGTAATATTTTTTGCCCGCTATTAACCTTGATTTTGAAGATCTTT
>CAIMPQ010000217.1 GCA_903843315.1 uncultured beta proteobacterium | reverse complement strand
TTTATCGGCTTCAAGTGCCCATGCAATCATGCGCTTTTGTAAAGCGGGAACTGCAGCGTTACCAACTTCAATTGCTAGATCCCCACGCGCCACCATAATGCCATCGCTCTCAGCAATAATACTTTTAAGCGCCTCAGGTTCGACCGCTTCAGCGCGCTCTACTTTGGCGATAGTTCGTACTTTTCCAACGCCATATTTAGCGCTAGCTACGTCAGCCAACTTGCGGGCATAAGCCATATCAGCGCCATCTTTTGGAAAGCTAATAGCCAAAAAATCAACCCCCATAGCAATCGCTGCATCTAAATCGGCAATGTCTTTTTCAGTTAGTGCGGGAGCAGTCAAACCCCCACCAGCACGATTGATTCCCTTGTTGTTTGACAGCGGGCCACCTTGCTCAACCAGCGTATAAATCTCGCCACCCTTCACGCTCTCTACACGTAATACCACTAAGCCATCATTTAATAAAAGACGATCACCAGGTTTGACATCTTGCGGCAATTCTTTGTAATCAAGCCCTACTCGCCCTTGATCCCCAAGTTCACAAGCAATGTCGAGAATAAATTGTTCACCCTCTTTTAAGAGAATTTTGCTGTCAATAAATTTACCAACACGAATTTTAGGGCCTTGTAAGTCAGCCATGATGCCAACTTCTTTACCTACCTCAGCTGAGATAGTTCGCACTAAATCACGACGAGCCTTATGGTCGGCAATAGTGCCATGGGAGAAATTCATCCTCACCACATCCACGCCCGCCAGGATCATGTCACGCAATACTTCAGGCTTTTCTGAAGCAGGCCCTAGGGTTGCAATGATCTTTGTTGCTCGTAACATATTTATTCTTTCGCTCTTTCAGCAAGCACTGCAAAGGCTGGCAAAGTTTTACCTTCAAGAAATTCCAAGAAAGCACCTCCGCCAGTTGAGATGTAATCCACTTGGTTTTCTATTCCATACTTAGCAATCGCCGCTAAAGTATCCCCACCGCCAGCAATAGAAAATGCAGGTGAGTGGGCAATTGCTGCAGCAAGCATTTTGGTGCCACCACCAAATTGGTCAATCTCAAACACTCCAAGAGGGCCGTTCCAAACAATTGTGCCAGCATGCGCAAGCATGGTTGAAAGGCGTGCAGCAGTCTTAGGGCCAATATCCAAAATCATGTCATCTTCAGCCACTTGATCTGCAGATACACGATTGGCACGGGCTAGTGGAGAAAGTTCGTTAGCAACTACTACATCCTCAGGAATGGGCACATGTGCGCCACGCTTCTCCATGAGTTCCATAATTTCTTTTGCTTCATTTACCAAATCTGGCTCAGCCAAAGATTTACCAATGGGCAAACCTTTTGCCAGCATGAATGTATTAGCAATGCCGCCTCCCACAATTAGCTCATCCACCTTATCTGCTAAGGCTTTAAGAATGGTCAGTTTTGAAGACACCTTTGATCCTGCAACAATTGCCACTAGTGGCCGCTTAGGATTTGCCAGCGCACGACTTAGGGCATCTAGTTCAGCAGCCATCAAGGGGCCAGCACAAGCAATCGGAGCAAATTTAGCGGCTCCATGAGTAGTTGCTTCAGCACGATGCGCCGTACCAAAAGCATCGTTTACATACACATCGCACAGCGCAGCAATTTTCTTTGCTAATGCATCATCATTCTTTTTTTCGCCCACATTCAAGCGACAATTTTCTAGAAGCACTAGTTCGCCTGGGTTCACTTCAAAACCACCATCAACCCAATTACTAATTAGTGGCACTTTACGATTGAGCAACGTTGCCATTCGATCAGCTACTGGGGCCAAACTATCTTCGGGTTTAAATTCGCCCTCAGTTGGACGACCTAAATGAGAGGTCACCATTACGGCGGCGCCTGCATCCAAACATATTTGTACTGCAGGCATCGATGCCCGAATTCGGGTGTCCTCAGTGATGTTCCCTGTTTCATCCTGGGGAACATTCAGGTCAGCACGGATAAATACCCGCTTTCCCTTTAATTGGCCTGATTGGGCTAATTCACTTAAGCGCTTAACTTTAAACAAGAATTCCGGCATGAGATTTGGCAAATAAAGAGGTTTGTGGGGAATGCTCCATTCTAAATCGTCTAGACTTACAACCCTCAAGGTCCGATGTATTCGACTTCGCCACCTGCTCTACAATAGGAGCTTAGAGGTATTTTGGGCCTAAGGGGCATCCTCCCCTTGTCCGAGCGCCCCGATTAACCGGATTTAACTGATACAACAAAGGTAGAAAAAATGTCGATGTCCGACCGCGATGGCTTCATTTGGTCCGATGGGAAGCTAGTTCCTTGGCGCGAAGCAAATATTCACGTCCTAACCCATAGCCTCCATTACGGAATGGGGGTTTTTGAGGGCATTCGTGCTTATAAAACTCCTCAAGGTACCGCTATTTTCCGCCTTCCGGAGCACGTAAAGCGCCTTTTTAATGGCACTAAGATCTTTCAGATGAGCATGCCTTATAGCCCTGAAGAGATTACCAAAGCGATTATTGATGTGGTGAATAGCAATAAGCTCGAAGCTTGCTATATCCGCCCAATTATCTTTATTGGCTCCCAAAAACTCGGAATTTCTCCTAAAGGCAATACTATTCACACAGCTATTGCTGCCTGGGAATGGGGAGCCTATCTAGGAGAGGATGGCCTCAACAAAGGTATTCGGGTTAAAACCTCCTCCTTTACTCGCCACTTTGTGAATTCGTCCCTCGTGCGTGCTAAGGCCTCTGGTTATTACATCAACTCTATTTTGGCTAACCAAGAAGTAACTGCCAATGGGTACGATGAAGCATTATTGCTGGATACAGAGGGTTATGTCTCTGAAGGTTCTGGAGAGAACGTTTTCATGGTGAGTGATGGCATTGTTTACACCCCTGACTTAGCTTCTTGCTTAGATGGTATCACTCGTGATTCCATCATTGATATTGTGAAAGATCTCGGTCTTGAGTTGCGCGAAAAACGCATCACGCGCGATGAAATTTATTCTGCTGATGAAGCCTTCTTTACTGGAACGGCCGCTGAAGTTACCCCAATTCGTGAGCTAGATGATCGCACAATTGGCGATGGCAAGCGCGGCCCAATTACGGAAAAAATTCAGAAAACCTATTTTGATGCCGTATACGGAAGAAGCGATCAATACAAATCGTGGCTCACTTACGTTAAATAATATTTGGCAACTAGGAAGCAGAACATGACTCAAGCTCAAGTAGTAATGGTGGATGGCAAAGATCTACCATTACATTGCCCAACTAACAAAACACCAGCCTGGAATTCGCATCCACGAGTTTTCTTGGACATCACCAAAACCGGGGAAGCGAAGTGCCCGTATTGCGGTGCTGATTACAAACTCATTCCCGGCACTGAGCCACACGGGCACTAAGCCTTATCAGCGCCTGACTCTAAGGCGCTGAGTCGGGATACATCACATGCAAGGTATTCTGATCATCGCCCCAAACTGGATTGGGGATGCAGTCATGACTCAGCCTCTGCTTGCAAGCCTCAAAGCGCTCTATCCAAATTCAAAGATTGATGTCCTTGCCAGTACTTGGGTAGCCCCAATTTATCGAGCGTGTTCTGAAGTAAATGAGGTTATCGAAGCAAAGTTTGAGCACAAACAATTGCAATGGGGTCTAAGAAAGAACTTAGCGAAGCAGCTTCAAGCTAAAAATTATCAAGCCTGTTTTGTCTTACCCAATAGCCTTAAATCAGCACTTATTCCTTGGCTAGCCAATATTCCATTTCGTATTGGATATCGCGGTGAATTTCGCATTGGCTTAATTAATTTATCACTAGATAATCCAAGTAAATTAAATCGCCCACCAATGGTGAAGCACTATCAAGCCCTGCTTCAACTTCTCGATGATGAGTCCAACCCAGCGATTGGATTAACGCCCATACTCAATGTTTCGCTGCCCGCAAAAGAATCCGTAGAACGCAAACTACAAGATGCTCACATTCCTACTGGACCTCTTTATGTAATTTGCCCAGGTGCTGAATATGGACCAAGCAAACGATGGCCATCAGACTACTTTGCAAAACTGGCCTCCAGCCTGATTGATCAAGATTCAAGTAGCCAGGTCATTCTTCTTGGCAGTAAAAGTGACGAAGCGATCGCTCAAGAAATCCTTTCACAAGCAGATCATGCAAAAAATATCCATAACTGGTGCGGGAGCACATCCTTAGATGAAGCGATTGCTCTCATTGGAAAAAGCAAAGCCGTCATCAGCAATGACTCGGGTCTCATGCATATTGCAGCAGCCTTAAAAGTCCCTCAGGTAGCGATCTTTGGTTCTAGTGACCCTGCTCATACGCCACCTCTATCCAATAAAGCGCAAGTCATTTGGCTTAATATGCCGTGTAGTCCGTGCCACAAAAGGGAATGTCCGCTAGGTCACTTAAAGTGCCTAAAAGACATATTGCCAGAACAAGTTTTGGCTACACTCAATACCTTGTAATTACCGCTCAGGGAAACTAGCGATGACCAAACTTGCCAGACTCTTTCACAATGCCGATGAAGTAGTGGACGCATGGCGGGATGCTTTACGTCATCGCGATGTGCAAGGTGCCTTGGATGTTTGGTTGGATGATGACTCTATTACCTGCGTGCTTCCCGAAGGTCATCGCCTAAGTGGTCATGCAGAAATTCGTCAGGGCTTAGAAAGGTTGCTGTCTAAGCAGCCTTTATTTCTTGAGCCAATCGCTTGCATCAGTCACTCAATCTTGGGTGCCTCGATCTATGACACCACAGAAGCAGTTCATCTCAAGGCCGACCAAATAGAGGCAGAGTTTTTTCTGAATATCACTCTAGTTCTTCTGCAAGACAGTCAAGGCTGGAGAATTGCTCACCTACATGCTAGTCGTTCAACCGAAGATACTTTTGACGCACCCTCCACACCACATGGCCTGCATTAGATTTCGCCATGGATGAGCAAGTGCTACGATCGCTCATCAAGTGGCCTAATGTGCCAGATTGCTTTGGCTGGCTCGCATTAGATCGACGTGGCCAGTGGCGCATGCGTGATGAATTTGCTCAACTTAATAAATTGCCAGGTCAAGTCATTCAACATACGGCCTTAAATGAATTTATCTCCAGAAACTATGCAGTCGATGAGCTAGGAAGATACTTTTTTCAGAATGGGCCACAACGAGTCTTTATCACGCTAGATGCCACGCCCTGGATAGCCAGATTAATGCCAACTGAACAAGGCTTGCAGCTGGCTACCCAATGCCAAACTCATGTTGAGCCCCATGCTGCCTTAAGCGATGAAAGTGGACATATTTATATTGTTGGCCTGATTAATCAAGTAATGAATGAAACTCACGGTAAAGATTTCTCTAAATCAGATCATCTCAGCGTTGCTCTCTTACACGACCACGACTTAGATCTGTTTTCTGAGTTAGCAAATTTGCGTGAAGAAGCTTGTAGCTTTGGTGGCTCCTGGAATTGGCATGGGAAGCAATTAGCATTGGATCCTGTCCACTCCAACGAACTTAGTGCTCGATTTCACTACAGCCAAAGTCCTAAACCTTAATGCTTAAACAGGATTTTTTTTCTGTTCTTTAAGCTCATCTTGATACTGTCTTTGCATTTCACGTAGACGAGCATCAATACTGGAGCCCTGATAATAATCAGCGCTACCTGCAGAACGAGCAATCTTTAATTGCTCAATAGCCGATGGCCAAGCCCCTTCCAGTGCGTACTTTTCACCTAAAGCATAGTGTCGCATGGGGACATTTTTTGCCTGATCGTAGGCAGAGGATAATAAAGACCACCATACGACCTCATTTGGCTGTGTTCTTGTTCGCGCTTTAAGCCAAGCAATCGCATCATTGGTACGCCCTAACTTTAAATAGGCGTTCACCATAGCTGCACCTGCAGCATAAGACTGTGGATAGGCGCGTAAAGTTGCTTGTGCAATTTGTAATGCTTCTTCGCCCCTACCCTTAGCTAGAGCTAACTCAGAGGCAGTGATATCCAAAGATAAACTTTGTCTTTGAATGGGTGATCCAGGAGCACTAGCAACCTGAGCTAAATTTCGGGCCTGTGCCAAATAGGTTTCTGCTTGATCAATCTTTCCTTGGCGCTGCGCAATGAGCGCTAAACCATAGAAACCTTCCATTTGTCTTCCTACCTGTGCTTGCTTACTAAAGCTCTCAAAGGTGTTTTTCAGGTCGTACATACCGCTAGAGGTTCCAGCCTGCTCCATGCGAGCTCGCGCCTTAATAAAATAAAACTCTATCGCAGTAGGCACAGTCCGTGGAGGAACAGTTCTCGCTCTATCTTGCATATCTGCTATTCGATCTGTAGTTAAAGGATGAGTACGGACATAGGAAGGCGGGCCTCCCTTATCCATAATTCCTGTAGCCTTTTGTAATCGCTGGAAAAAGCCAGGAGCGCCATTAACGTCATATCCACTTGCATCCAGAATCTGAAATCCAATGCGGTCAGCTTCACGCTCAGCATCTCTCGAATACGACAACTGATTACTAATAGCGGCTGCCTGACCCCCTTGCATTAAGCCTGCTCCAGCCGAGGGATTACGTGACATGGCTAAGGCACCAAGCACCATGCCGGCAAGAGCAATCATTGTATTAGTAGCCTGCTGATCCATTTGCCGAGCAAGATGACGCTGCAAAACGTGACCAGTCTCATGTCCCATCACGGAAGCCACCTCAGAATCAGTGTCAGCTGTCACTATCAATCCCGTATGAAAACCTATAAAGCCGCCAGGTAAAGCAAACGCATTGATACTGCTATCTTTCACGGCAAATACTTCAAAGTTATAAGCACCACTCCCCTGTTCATTTGCACCTCCAAGCTGCAATTTTTTAGCAGCTTGTAAGAGACGGCGCTCCATTTGGTTTAAGAAATCATATAGAGGTAAGTCATTTGAATAATCAGCGTCTGGGCGAATCTGGCGCATGATCATTTCGCCATATCTGCGTTCATCCAGTCGACCTAGAACATCTCCGCCTGGGTCACCCATATCTGGCAAAACAACATTAGGCTGGCCTTGAAAAGTATTGCGTGTGGGAGTATTCGTAGGGCGAGCATCTGGCGATTGTATAGCTCGTCCGATATTCTGAAGAGCAGCCGAATTTCCTTCCACCACCACATCCCCGCTCGCAGGAGCAGCATGAGAAGGGGGAATGCCTGAACTAGCCAATCCCAGCATAAGCTGAGCGGCCAAAATACGCTTTAAATAGAAGGTTTTTCTTGCTGACTTTATTTCCTGCATCCCTATATGGTAAAACTTATCCCATGAACAAACTAACTCATTTTGATGATAGCGGCCAAGCCCATATGGTGAATGTAGGTGATAAACCCTCTACCCACC
>CAIMPQ010000216.1 GCA_903843315.1 uncultured beta proteobacterium | reverse complement strand
TCAATGAAACGTAATAAAAGCGCATCCCCTTCGGCATCAATCGCAGAGGAGGCGTTATCAAACAAGATGACATTGGGTGAGCTCGATAGTGCACGGATGATGGCAATTCGTTGACGATAGCCTGGTGAAAGACTATCGGCAGTCATATCACCCACTGGGGTATCCCAACCGCGAGGTAATTTCGCCACAAAGTCACTAAGGCCTAATTCTTTCGCCGCTTGCAAGGCAATTTCAATGCGGTCAGAGTCAAAAATAGTAATGTTATCTAGCAATGATCCATCAAAGAGGACTGCCTTTTGCGGTAAATAAGCAACGCGGTTTGAAAGCTCGATCGGATTTAAGGATTGAATGTCATCTACATTCAGGGCGATTTTGCCTTTATCTGGTACTAAGATGCCAGACATAATTTGTAATAAGGTACTGCGGCCAGAACCACTCTCCCCCGTGATAACTACAAACTCACCGGCATCGATCTTGAGTGATAACTCATCAAATATTAATTTTTTACTTTCTTGAAAAGTAAAATGAATGTTACTAAGTTCAATTCCAGCGCCCTTCATGCCCGATAAGGCGGTATTGGGACTAGCTTCTTGATCAAGATCCTCATAAGAGGCAAGAGGCAAGCCGGGTTTTTTAATAATACCCGCTAACTTATCTCGCAAGATCGAATCCTGCTGGAACTTTGTCCAAATGCCGCCTAAGCGTTGTAGTGGGGCCAAGGAACGCATACCTAACAAGATACATGCCGCTAATTCGCCATTCGTCATCCGATTGTTAATCACCAGGAAAGCACCCAAGGCGGTAACTAAGATCGTCATCACTGGTGAAAACACATTACCAATACCTGCTGACATCTCGGTGAAATAAGACATCCGTGACATTAACTTAGCGCAAGTCTCTTGTAAGCGCTCATAACGCCTCTCCATCATTGACTCCATCGTCATTGACTTTAAAGTATGAATATTTTTTAAGATCTCATTGAGGAAATTAGAGCGGCGCAGATCGCCCTCTTTTTGTTGCTTACTTAATGAAGGTGCCTCTTGACCATGCTTCCAAGTAATAAATACGAATATGGTGTATCCGACCAAAAGGAGCAATCCTACCCATGGGCTAATGATGAGCACAATGAAGATATAAATTATCGTGAATGGCAAATCCATGAGCTGCTGAAAGGTTTGCCCAGAGTAGTGATATTTCAGTGTGGCAATGGATTTGTAGTCCTCCATAATCGCGCCAGTTCCTTTGCGCTCGAATTGACTGAGAGGCTCAGCCAAATAGCGGTCAGTTAACGCCATCATGGCGCTATGCTCAAAACGCGCAGCGATCCAAGAGGATAAAGAAGAGCGCACTACCCGAATAATGGATTCCAATAGTACTGCTACGCCGACAACTAATCCAAAAAGCAGCAAGGTGTCAATAGATTGGTGCGGCAAAATACGATCGTAGAGCTGCAACATAAATAAGGGAAAAGCCAGCGCCAAGACATTAATAATGATGCTAGTGGCAATCACATCCCGTTTTTCTTTAGAGTACGGGGACAGTACTTCGATTGATTGAAGTGAGGGTCTAGAGCGGCGTAATTGTGCTACGCGGTCACTAATACTTCTCCACTCTCTTTTAAAGTCATCCCAATGCTCTTCTAATACGATGTGAAATAAGCGTAGCTGTTGCTTCGCTTTAATCAATATTTCTGCCTTACTAAATTCTTCTACAAACTGAGTACGGTAATCTTTGAGAGAGTCCGTATCTAAATGGTATTCATGCGCTTTTCTTTTCAATAAATCACGCAAAAATACATACGAAACGAATAAATCCTTTAATACGATCCGCACTATCACTAGGGCGATGTGATTAATCCATAACCAAACTTGTTTGATTTGCCTAAAATACGGAAAAATAGGCAATAGATACGGCTTCAAACGCTGCGGAGTAACACGCCAAATTTCATTAAATAAGATAGTTGTGGAGCTGGTCAAGAGGGATATAAATGCAAACCACTCATGACGAATAAATAAAATGACGCTCTTTAATTGAGCGACCTGCTGCCAAGTCAAAGCAAGAACATGCGCAATTTTCTGGTAGCAAGTACGTAAAAAATACGGAATGCTCACTTTCAAGAACTCAAAGGCGACTAAGAGACCAATGCTGACCTTGCTACCTACCTCACCTAAAGTCAGCTTTAACCGATCCGCCGCCCGTTTAAAAGAAGCTTTAATAAAGCGCCCTGTAATCATTACCCATAGCGCTTGAAGTTCTTGTATGAATTGTTGAAATATTTTTTTCATAGGGAAATAGCTATTTCAATCAAGAGCCAAGCGGAGTGCTGTTTACGGTTGCAGCAGGCTGAACTACTGGCACAAATACGGGCTTGCTTAAAGGCGCAGTATCTCCAGTTGGAAAATTTGGATTCAAGGTTTTGATAGCAGCAGGCTTGCTAGATGCTGAGCCCGTATTTTTTACTGTGCTTTGAGCATTATCAGCAACCACTGGACTTGAAAATGAATTTTGGCGCTCTACCCACATTGGATCTGCTGGCGGTAACTTGCCACCTCCCTTGCAAGTGTCGCCTTTATAAGTCATGCCGCCACCTATGGCCTTAAAGAGGCTCACTGAAGCTCTTAATTGATCAAACTTCGCATTAATTGCCGCATCTTCAGC
>CAIMPQ010000215.1 GCA_903843315.1 uncultured beta proteobacterium | reverse complement strand
TAAAGTTGAATACAGTAGGGAACACCAAAAAGTAGGCGAATGCCATTCCAATAATGAACAAAGAATAGCTACTGATCACCAAAGGCAAAATCAACTTGCGCTCATGCAGATACAAGCCGGGTGCAATAAACGCCCACAACTGATACATCACCACTGGCAATGCAATTAAGAATGCCACTAGCATGGTGACCTTCATTGGCACAAAGAAAGATCCCGTCACGTCAGTCACGATCATCTTGCCGCCTGCAGGCAAAGCTTTTAGCAAAGGTTGTGCAAACAGATGAAATATATCTGGCGCCCAGTAGACCAAGCAAACGAACACCACAATGATTGCTAATGCAGACTTAATGACGCGATCGCGCAACTCAAATAAATGCGAGAGAAAAGATTCTTGTAAACCGGAATCTTCGGTGGAATTGTTTTGCGTCATGCGGAGATGTATTGAGTGCTTCTAATGATGTTATTTATTCGCAGCATGATGAAAGCGCTTCATTCTGGCAGCGCCGGATTGCACACGGGTCCGAATGCCTGCTGAACGCTTAAACCAGACTGGCCTTGCTGCTCGCCTTACTCCCCAGCTATTTCGGCCCTGACGCTTCGACTTCAGCAATACCTCTTTTGGGTCAAGCGGTGGCTTCTCAAAACTGGTTTCGAAAATATCCGCTTGGTCACTCAAGTGGGCATTCGCCTCTTGAACGGTAGAGTTGATGCTGTTCTCGACCTCTTTTAATGCAGAGGCACTTTCTTCACGAAACTTTTTGAATTCGTCAATCTCCATCTGTCGATTGACTTCGGACTTCACGTCGGCCATGTAGCGTTGTGCACGGCCAAACAAATTACCAGCCATGCGGGCAACTTTTGGTAAACGCTCTGGGCCTACCACTACTAAGGCAACTACTGCGATGAGTGCAAGTTTTGAAACTCCAAGATCAATCATTTAAACCTGCACGAATTTCTATTTGCGCTCTCAATGATTACTTATTGACGTCTTTAGCCTGCACATCAACCGTTTTTTCTGCGGCAGTAGATGCTTGCTGAATTTGCTCTGCGGTTTGCTCTTTAGATTCTTCAGGTGTCTTCATGCCATCTTTGAAGCCCTTGACTGCGCCACCCAAATCTTGGCCAATATTCCGCAATTTTTTGGTTCCGAAAACCAACATCACGATAACCAAAACAATTAACCAATGCCAAATGCTAAATGAACCCATTCTTAATCTCCTTGGATTATTTTTTCCAGGGGCGTGGACCGCCCATCACATGCAAGTGCAAGTGATAAACCTCCTGCCCGCCATCTGCACCATTATTCACCATCAACCTAAAGCCACCATCCTTACCGGGACGACAACCTTGCTCTTTGGCAAGACGCGGTGCTAATTCCATCATTCTACCCAGCAAAGGGGCATCCGTGCCGTCCACAGACTCCAACATAGGGATATGTTTTTTAGGAATTAAGAGGAAATGCACTGGTGCAGCAGGGTTGATATCCTTAAATGCGTAGATTTCTTCATCCTCATATACCTTCTGAGAAGGGATTAAACCTTGAGAAATCTTACAAAACAGGCAATTTGGGTCGTGCAACATCGTCAAGCCTTGCCAGAAGCTTTTCTGGCCGCCTTCTCTTCGATGCCGGAGGTTCCCAGACGGCGATCCAATTCCTCAATCACATCCTCAGGACGTAAATTGAATTGAGAGAGTGCAATTAAACAATGAAACCAAAGGTCTGCCATCTCACCCACTAGCAGCTTTTGTTGTTCGGCAGCCAAATTAGCGCTACGCGCATCTTTTGCGGCCATTACCGCTTCTGTGGCCTCTTCGCCAATCTTTTTTAAGATCCCATCATCGCCTTTTGAAAAAAGCAAAGCGGTATACGATGTTTTAGGATCGGCTTGGCCAGCCTTAAATGCATCGCGGCGTTGATCCACCACATCAGCTAAATGCGCCAATGCAGAATCTAAATTCGAAGGCTTGTTTGCAGAACTCGTCATAAGTCGATTTTATGTCTTTTTTTAAACCTAGCTTACTTCTGAGAAACAGACTCATCTACCCAAGCGGATTGATTAGAGTCCCATTGAAGAAAGAAGCAGCTATGTTCACCAGTGTGACAAGCAATGCCATCTTTTTGCTCAACTAGCAACAAAATAGTATCGCCATCGCAATCCAGGCGGATTTCTTTGACCTTCTGGGTATGCCCAGACTCTTCACCTTTATGCCAGAGTTTTTGCCGCGATCGGGTCCAGTAGACCGCCTCACCCAAACGCAAGGTTGCCAATAAAGCATCGCGATTCATCCAAGCCATCATCAAGATATCTTTGCTGCCGACTTCTTGAGCAATCACCGGCACTAGACCTTGATCATTCCAGGCGACAGCATCAAGCCAGGCATCGGCTTGCAGTGATTGAGTGGGTGTGAAAGTGCTCTGAGTTTTGCTCATACCTGAACTTTACAGTGAATCTGGTAGTTCTTGTAAATCCTGCAACACCATTTACAGACGAACAGGGATGCCTTGAGCCGCCATATATTCTTTTGCCTGCTGCACCGTAAATTCACCATAGTGAAAAATACTGGCCGCCAAGACCGCATCTGCATGACCCTTGGTAATGCCATCAACTAAATGCTGCAAATTACCTACGCCACCTGAAGCAATCACCGGAATAGAAACTGCATCACTAACGGCCGCTGTTAAGGCCAAATCGAAACCATCTTTACTGCCATCTCGATTCATGCTGGTTAATAAGATCTCGCCTGCGCCACGTTTTGCGACTTCACTAGCCCATGTCACCACATCAATCCCAGTGGCTGTTCTACCCCCATGAGTAAACACCTCCCAATTGCCCGCATCCGTTAGCTTAGCGTCTATAGCGACAACAATACATTGAGAACCGTAATAGGCTGCAGCATCAGACACTAAATCGGGATTGGCTACCGCAGAGGAATTCATGCTCACTTTATCTGCGCCTGCATTTAATAAGCGTCGCACATCAGCAACAGCACGCACACCGCCGCCAACAGTAAGGGGAATGAACACCTGGGATGCCACATCCTCAATGATGTGCAAAATAAGGTCACGCCCATCAGATGTAGCGGTAATGTCTAAGAAAGTCAGTTCGTCGGCGCCTTGCGTATCGTAACGTTTAGCAATTTCTACGGGGTCGCCGGCATCGCGGAGTCCAACAAAGTTCACCCCTTTAACAACGCGCCCTGCAGTGACATCGAGACAAGGAATAATTCGCTTAGTTAACACTAGATCATTTTCTTTGTGTACTTGAGGGTCAACTCGTCAGCATATTTTTGAGCAGCAGCCAAATCCAGATCGCCAGCGTAAATAGAGCGGCCAGCAATCACCCCCATCACGCCTTCTTCTTCGGCCCTACAAAGCGCTTCAATATCTTGATTATTCGAGAGGCCACCACTGGCGATAACGGGAATACGGATAGCCTGCGCCAGCTTAATGGTAGCTTCAATATTCACACCTTTGAGCATGCCATCACGACCAATGTCGGTATAGATAATGGCTTCTACGCCCCAATCTTCAAACTTCTTGGCCAAATCAATCACCTCATGACCGGTAATCTTGCTCCAGCCATCCGTCGCTACTTTTCCATCGCGGGCATCTAAACCAACCATGACATGGCCAGGAAATGCAGTGCAAGCATCTTGCACAAAACCGGGGTTCTTTACAGCAGCTGTGCCAATAATGACAGTGCTAATACCATCATCCAATAAACGTTCGATGGTTTCTAGATCACGAATGCCGCCGCCCAATTGAACAGGGATTTCATCGCCTACAGCTTTGAGAATCGATTTAATGGCTGATTCGTTTTTAAGCTTACCTGCAAATGCACCATTAAGATCGACCAGATGTAAGCGTCGAGCACCTTTACTAATCCAATGTGCCGCCATGGCGCCTGGGTCTTCAGAGAAAACCGTAGCCTTATCCATATCACCTTGTTCAAGTCGAACACAGTGGCCATCTTTAAGATCAATTGCAGGAATCAGCAGCATAACTAAAGGTTAAAAAGTATTAAGGTTGCCAAGAAACAAAATTTTGATAAAGCCGTAATCCGTATTCTGCACTCTTTTCTGGATGAAATTGGGTAGCAAAAATATTATCCCGCGCCACCGCAGAAGTAAACCAATCTCCATACTCCGTAGAACCAGCAATATCTTCTTTACGCTGCGGTACCACATAGTAGCTATGCACAAAGTAAAAGCTTGTCAGGTCCGGAATTCCATTCCAAAGTGGGTGCTGATGATCCTGACGCACTTGATTCCACCCCATATGGGGTACTTTATAGGCTGATCCATCTGCTTGCTTCTTACCTAGCAGATCAAAACGGCGCACCTCGCCCGGAATCAAACCCAAACACGGCGTCCATGGGTCATTTCCATTTGCACGTACTTCCGCACTTTGATCAAATAACATTTGCTCACCCACACACACTCCGAGTAAGGGCTTATTTTTCGAGGCTTCTAATAGAGCCTCTAAAAGCCCAGACTCTTCAAGGTGTTTCATGCAGTCTGGCATAGCGCCTTGACCAGGCAAAACCACTCGATCTGCAGAATGAATTTCTTCCGGCTTATGCGCAATCAACACTTTGTCATCAGGCGCTACATGATGAAATGCTTGATATACGGAACGAAGGTTACCCATTCCATAATCAACAATCGCAATGGTTTGCGCCAATTTAGTCTGTCTTTCGCTGTTGTCTTCTAAGCAACTATGGGATGTCTAGTTAGAGACTGCCTTTAGTTGAAGGGACGGTGCCGGATGCTCGTGGATCAATAGTGAGCGCCATGCGTAAAGCGCGGCCAAAAGCCTTGAATACGGTTTCAATTTGATGGTGTGCATTGATGCCACGCAGATTATCAATGTGCAGCGTTACTCCCGCATGGTTTACAAAACCACGGAAGAACTCAATACTGAGGTCAACATCAAAGTCCCCTACCCGAGCACGGGTAAATGGCACATTGAATTCCAGGCCAGGGCGACCAGAAAAGTCGATCACTACACGTGACAAAGTCTCATCCAAAGGAACATAAGAGTGGCCATAACGGGTAATTCCCGCCTTATCACCCACTGCTTTCGCGAATGCCTGTCCTAAAGTAATGCCCACATCCTCAACAGTGTGATGATCATCAATGTGGGTATCGCCTTTTGCGACCACTTTTAGATCAATCATGCCGTGTCGGGCAATCTGATCGAGCATGTGATCAAGAAAAGGTACTCCGGAGGCTAGCTCAGCCTTACCGCTTCCATCTAAATTGATGGAAATCTGAATTTTGGTTTCCGAAGTATCTCGGGTAACGTCGGCTTGCCGCATGCTTCATTGCGCCGCGAGGCGAAGTGTTGATTGAAGCCTCATAATATCATTCCTAGAAGCAATATAAATACCGATATTGATGCACTTTCTTTTTGATTTTTGACCTGAGAACCCTCATGAGCCGTTTTTGGAGCCCTGTTGTTCAAACATTAACCCCTTACGTTCCGGGGGAACAACCGCAAATGCAGCGGCTGGTCAAACTCAATACCAACGAAAGTCCTTATGGCCCATCCCCTAAGGCGCTTGCCGCCATTCAGAGCCAAAACAATGCTGATTTGCGCCTTTACCCAGATCCAGAAGGTACAGCCCTCAAACAGGCTATAGCAAAGTTACACGGACTGAACCCCAATCAAGTCTTTTTAGGAAATGGCTCAGATGAGGTATTGGCCCATGTTTTTGCTGGTTTATTAAAGCAAGCGAGGCCAGTTCATTTTCCAGATATCACCTATAGCTTTTACCCTGTCTATTGCAAGTTGTTGGGAATTGAATATCAAACCGTGCCACTTGGTGAACACTTTGAAATTCAAGTTTCGGACTACCAAGCGCCCAATGGTGGAATTATTTTCCCCAATCCCAATGCGCCAACTGGTAGAGCGATCCCGCGATCAGAAATTGAAAGCCTTGTCTCACGAAATACCGATTCGGTAGTCGTCATAGATGAAGCCTATGTGGATTATGGAACCGAGTCTTGCATTCCACTTCTAAGTGGTGCCGCATGCCCAGAAAATCTTCTGGTGGTTCATACACTCTCCAAATCACGCGCACTTGCTGGTCTGCGCGTCGGATTTGCTGTCGGTCATCCAGCCCTGATCGAAGGATTGGAGCGGGTAAAAAATAGCTTTAACTCCTATCCCCTGGGGCGTATTGCTCAAGCAGGTGCTGTTGCAGCCATTGAAGACCAGGCACACCTAGAAGCAAGCTCAGCGAAGGTCATTCGAACTCGAACAAAGTTAGTAGCAGAACTCAGTGCGCTTGGGTTCGACACGTTACCTTCTACTGCAAATTTTATTTTTACATGCCACCCTAAGCACAGCGGTGAAAAACTTTATCAAGCACTACGAGATCGCGGTATTATCGTGCGCCACTTCAAGTCTCCTCGTATTGAAAACTTCTTACGCATTACGATTGGCACAGATGAACAAAGCGGTGAACTAGTCGCCGCCTTAAAAGAAATCTTAGCTTAGATTTCTTTCTGAATTATTTCTGAAGGTATTTTTTCAGGCGCATCTCGGCGGCGCGGGCATGGGCCTGCAAACCTTCCCCATGGGCTAGCGTACTTGCTACAGCACCTAAAGTTTGCGCACCCGCTTCACTCACTTCGATCATGCTGGAGCGCTTAATAAAATCATACACTCCCAGTGGTGATGAGAAGCGTGCCGTGCGTGCTGTCGGCAAGACGTGATTCGGACCAGCGCAATAATCTCCCAGGGCTTCACTGGTGTAGTTACCCATAAAGATCGCACCTGCATGGCGGATCTGCTCAGCCCACTGACGTGGATCGGCAGCGCAAATCTCTAAGTGTTCTGCAGCAATGGCGTTTGCTATCTCGCAAGCTTCACTCATATTCTGCACCTGAATTAATAGGGCGCGATTGGTCAAAGAAGCTTCTATCACTTTGGCTCTGGGCATTTCTGGGAG
>CAIMPQ010000214.1 GCA_903843315.1 uncultured beta proteobacterium | reverse complement strand
AGATAAACTCTAACTACCTTTTGATCTAAATCAAACTATTTAATTGGTTATATTGGAAATAACTACTAATAGAATGAATAGAACTGCGGTACCGAGGGTATGTCACTAGTGGAATGACTTCTGTCCTATCTCATCGGCCAGTCAGGCCTTTGGTCTCCCTAGCGCGATTCGAACGTGCAACCTACGCCATAGAAGGGCAAAAGTTTATTTCTTGCAAGTGTCGCTATATGGCCGATTTGAGACATCTGGGTCCGCTCACCCCATTGGGCAGTTTTCGACACAAAGCAGTCGTTGACAAGCCAAAAGAAAACCAACCAAAAGTGGTTTTGGTAGAAAAGAATTAGTTCAAGTGTTGCTGCTATTGATTAATACAGGGATTTTTCTTTGAGCATTTATCGTTAATAACGGCTACTCCTTGAATTTCAATTAACATGCCTGGAACGGCTAGGTTTGAAACTGTAATCATGGCACTAGAAGGGAAATTACCATCTGGAAATATATCTTCACGAACTTTAGAGAGAGCCGGACCGTTGCGGGGGTCAGTAATGAATGAGGTAGTGGTGACAATATCTTTAAGGCTCCCACCAGCATGCTTGAGGGTTTTTTCCATTAAAGCAAAGATTGTTCGTACTTGTGCCTCAAAATCACCCTTAATATCTTTACCATTGAGATCGGTGATTGCCGTTTCGCCAGAGAGCCAAATGATTCGCCCTCCCTCTGTTACTACTGCCGGTGAATACGTCCGCCCTTTGCCTGCCTCTGTTTGATTCATGTATTCAGCAGCATATGCTGTAGTAGTCAGTATGTCGATAAATGCAATTACTAATAAAATTATTAAACGCTTCATGGACTTCCCCCTCATAGTGCAAATTAGTATGCCGAGCCTAATCTTAAGAATTTCCTCATAGGGCCGCTATTAGGTTTCAAGTTGCCCTTCACCCTAATGATGCTCTTAAGACTCTATCCGACCCAAAGCAGTCATTGACCAGACAACAAAAAAACCTGCCGAAGCAGGTCTTATTGCAGGCATCTAATCATTTTTTATGTGGTCTGCTTATTTCAAAATGAGTTATTGGGATTCTTGTAGGTGGTCAACTTCAAAGTAAGTTGCCTGAGGCTCAGCAGTAAATCCATCCTTGATTTGCGATTGAATTGTAGGCAATAAAACACCATCTAAAAATTTCTGCCAAGTTTCTTTTGAATCATGAATTGCAACTACTGTCCAGCCACCAGGCGATGGTCCAGCTGCATGATATAGCTGACCCGCTGGAAGGCTTGCCCCACCATGAGGATGAACTACTGCAATTTCAGCATCATATTGAGCTTTGGTACCGTTTGGATAAAAGTGAATAATCCCATAAGCCATTGTTAACTCTCTTTCGCAGTGAAGTGTAGAAACTCCGAAATCTGGGGCGATAGGCTTAGCAGGACGCTAAGGCAGCTCAAAGGTCTGTTGGAAAGACTATAACTGAGTTTGATGTAACTCAAAGATTAGATTGAATATATTCAACAATATCGTGGGTGTAGACCTAGGTGAGCGTCTCAAAGTGGCCGTTTTCTGCCACTCAAATACTCTATTACCAAGTTTTGAGCACCTACAAGGCAGCCTATCCAAGATGACCTATATGCTAGTTAAGCAGATCCATGATCAGGCCAATAAAACATAATTTAGTCCTCATAAGGACAAATAGCTGTAACCATTACTAAAACTAGGGATATCACCTAGTAATTTGATCTATATCAAATCCAAATAAGTGAGAGTATGTTCAAACGAAATTCAACTTGGAGCGTATTTTGAAATTATTGAGGCATTATTTCATTAGCAATAACTTAGATGACCTAGAGCAATTCGAAGAACAACTAGAAAAAGAATCTGTTTCTAACTTACAAATT
>CAIMPQ010000213.1 GCA_903843315.1 uncultured beta proteobacterium | reverse complement strand
ATTGCCTAAGAAATCAAACCTGATTTTTTTAGGTGATTTAGTCAATCGTGGCCCCGACTCTTTAGGGGCCTTAAGGCAGCTCAAATCTCTGCAAGAGTCCGGTCGTGCCGAATGTATCCTGGGCAATCATGATCTTCATTTATTGGCTATCGACGCGGGTTTACGCAAAACCAAGGGTTTGGATACTGTTGACAGTATCTTAAAAGCACCAGACCGTGCTGAGCTGATTCACTGGATTCGCAATCGACCGATGGCATTGAGTGATGGCAACGTACTTACCGTGCATGCGGGTGTACTTCCCCAGTGGGACCTCCAACAAACCATCGAGTGCGCTCAGGAAGTTGAAAAAGCATTACGTGGAAAATCCTACAAAAACTTTTTGGCAAACATGTATGGCAATATCCCCAATAAATGGAGTAACTCGTTAAAAGGGAATGAGCGCTTGCGCGTCATTACCAATGCATTAACAAGAATGCGCTTTTGCACGTCTGGCGGCACCATGGAATTTGAAAGTAAAGAAGGTCTTGAAAATGGTCCAAAGGGTTACATACCCTGGTTCACAGTCCCCAAAAGAAAAACAACTGGTACCTTAATTTATTTTGGCCACTGGTCTACCCTGGGGCTACTGCGACGTCACAATGTTATTGGTCTGGATACAGGGTGTGTCTGGGGTGGAAAACTAACGGCCATGGAAATCGCTGCTACCAATAAAGACTCTAAAGGCTTAGAAATTATCCAAGTAGATGGCTATGACCATCCACTCAGAATGTAATCTTCACTTCAGAGTTTTTTAAACGCGTTCTCAGCAGCAAGAATGATGGCATCAAGTACTTCATTGTCATGCGCAATCGAGGTAAAGCCAGCCTCATAAGCAGAGGGTGCAAGATACACACCTTCATCTAGCATTAAATGAAAGAACTTTTTAAACGCTTCAATGTCGGACTTCGTCACCGCCTCATAAGATGCTGGAATCTCATTGGCAAAGTAGAGTCCAAACATGCCACCAACGCTATCTACCGCAAAAGGCACCTTAGCCTTATCCGCAGCCAGCTTTAAGCCTGCCATTAACTTTTGAGTTTGACCAGACAAGCATTCAAAGAAGCCTTCACGAGAAATAATCTCGAGGGTCTTTAGCCCAGCTGCTACAGCTACTGGATTGCCCGACAAAGTCCCTGCTTGATAGACATTCCCTAAAGGAGCCAGCTTAGACATGATTTCTTTTTTACCGCCAAAAGCAGCCATAGGCATTCCACCACCCATGACTTTACCTAAGCAAGTTAGATCTGGAGTAATTCCTTGTAGCGATTGCGCACCACCCAATGCAACTCTAAAACCCGTCATCACCTCATCGTAAATTAGCACGCTGCCATATTTAGTGGTCAGGTTACGAATAGCAGATAAAAACTCTTTGGATGGTTTAATCAAATTCATATTGCCGGCAATGGGCTCTATGATGACTGCTGCAATCTGATCGCCCTGCTTTTTAAACACTGCTTCAATGGCGGCTACATCGTTGTAGGGCATTACCAAGGTGTGCTTCACCAAGTCTTGCGGCACACCACCAGAGGAGGGCGCATTTTGAGTGGAGTCTGCAAAGGTCAATAAGCCCGACCCCGCTTTAACCAAAAGGCTATCTGCATGCCCGTGATAACAACCTTCAAACTTGATGATTAAATCGCGACCGGTATAACCCCGCGCCAAACGTAATGCGCTCATAGTCGCTTCTGTACCGCTGGACACCATGCGTACTTGCTCAATGCTAGGCATGAGAGCGCAAATACGCTCAGCAAGTTCTATCTCGCCTTCGGTTGGTGCTCCATAACTAAAGCTAGTTTCTGCTGCTTGCTGCACAGCTGCTACCACCTCAGGATGTGCATGACCCACAATCATTGGGCCCCAAGACATAATTAAATCGATATAACGCTTATTCTCTGCATCCCAGAAATAAGGGCCTTTGGCTTTTGTAATAAAACGGGGTGTACCGCCAACTTGACGAAAAGCCCTTACCGGAGAATTAACGCCCCCGGGAATGGTCTTTTGCGCCCGCTCAAATAACACCTCATTTTGATCTACTTTCGCCACTGTGAATTCCTAATTAAATCGCCATCATTTCAAAATCTTCTTTACGAGCACCGCACTCTGGACAAGTCCAATTCATTGGCACATCACTCCACAGTGTTCCCGGTGCAATTCCTTCATCAGGCAAACCAGCGGCTTCGTCATAAACCCAGCCGCAAATCAGGCACATATAAGTCTTGAATTCCATTTACTTAATCTCCGTAACTTATCTTCATTTTAAAGCGCTCAATCCTCTTCAGAAACTTTTAAGGCTGGACGCTTTGCATGCATTTCAAATTTGAATAAACGGCACTCCAGGGGGCCATTAAATAAAGGGGTGCGTTTCGATTCTTTAATGCGTAACTGTCCCGGTAAGGCCATATCCGCGGTTAATACAAAGATGTTCCATCCGCCAAACGTATCTTTGAGGTGCTGGCCAAATTGACACAAGAACTCCACAAACTTGGGATCCTGCTCTTCTTGAGCCTGCAGTTTTTTCAAAGATTCGCGGCTAGAGCGCTTTGCACTCTGACGACCCGTTTCAAGATTTAGCTCGAAACGATTTTCTGGCTCGGAACTATATTCCTCATCCTGAGATTCCCTCGAATCCCGATCTTGCCCGCGCCCACCTTTGATGACCAGACGTTCTCCATAGGGTGGGTTTAATAACATCACCCCTTCATGAGTATTTCCAGGGGGCTTACTTGCCAAGGCATCAACTTGTCGAACTGCTGGTTGATCAGGCAACTGTGCTCTTTGCCAATTTCCCCTAAACATCGATACCAACTTTTCATTAATATCTCCACCGCTAATTCTTAAGGAGTCGACATTGGGAAACTGTTGACGCTTTTCTAACATTTGCGCTAGAGATGTTTCCTTCAAATTACCCCAGCGCTTTTGCTCTGCAGTTTCATTAAACGGTTTTAATCTCTGAAAACCAAATCCATGAGCAGAAGTAATTAATGGGCGATAAGCTAATCTGCTGGGCTTGGCATCATCACCGTACATGCCCGCCCGAATCGCTCCCGGTGGAATAGCAAGCGCCATTTGTGCAGCTTCAATTAAGAACGTCCCACTGCCGCACATGGGATCAAACAAGGTCTGACCTGGCTTCCAGCCAGTGATTGACAAAATACCAGCAGCTAAATTTTCTTTTAAAGGAGCATCGCCTTTTTCATCACGCCAGCCCCGCTTAAACAGAGCCTCACCAGAGGTATCCAAGTAAATGGTGATCTGAGTAGCAGTTAAATGCGCCTGCACACGTACATCCGGAAAAGCAGTGTCGATACTAGGTCGATCACCAGTCACATCGCGCAAACGATCAACAATGGCATCCTTAATCTTTAAGGTCGCAAAATTTAAACTCTTTAATGGGGAGCGATGTGCAGTGACATCCACCCGTAAAGTTTGCTGAGAGGTAAACCAATCTTCCCAGGCCAAACCGCTAGCTAGCTTGTATAAATCTTCTTCTTGTCTATATGGTGCTTGAGCCATTTGCAACAAAACACGGCTAGCAATACGGGAATGTAAATTTAATGCCATCGCCCCTGAAATGGGTGCAGCTAGACCGATCCCACCAGTGGGACTCGTCGGTGTTGGATCAATCACCCAAGCTCCAAGTGCCTTGGAGTCAGGACGCTGGGCAATCTCTGCTAGCTCCTGGGCAAGCGATACTTCTAAACCGCCTGGGCAAACAACAAAAAATCTCATGGGGCTAACAATCTAAAAAGGGGGCAAGGTAAAAAAGAAATAAAAAGGTCGTGCTTAGGGTTTAAAAATCACTAAAGTAACAATGATTACTAAAAGAATTACAGGAACCTCATTGAACCAGCGGTACCAAACACCGGATTTGGTGTTTACACCAGCGCGAAACTTCTTTAGCAAGCTCCAGCAGGCATGGTGGTAGCCAATAACTAAAATGACAAAAACTAATTTAGCGTGCATCCATACATCACCGGCCCCAATACCAAAGTAAAGCCAGAGTGTTAAACCCAGCACCACTGCAGGAACAGCCAAAATGGTCATAAAGCGAAAGAGTCGATCAGCCATTCCCAAGAGACGATGATTTGCCTCTGAATTTTTTTCATCGGCCAAATTCACGAAAATACGAGGCAAATAAAATAAACCAGCAAACCATGAAGTGATGAACACAATATGAAATGTTTTAATCCAGAGGTAGGAATTAGCCATGTTCTAAACGTTCTCGCTTTGTGCTGTATTCATTTTTAACTACGAATCTCGCCATGACCCTTGACGATATATTTGAGAGAAGTTAGACCATCTAACCCTACAGGCCCGCGGGCATGCAATTTATCATTGGAAATACCAATCTCCGCACCTAAGCCATACTCAAAACCATCTGCAAAACGCGTGCTCGCATTCACCATCACACTTGCACTATCAACCTCTCGCAAGAAGCGATCAGCTTGAGCCTGATTCTTCGTAATGATGGCATCAGTATGTTTACTACCGTAGTGCTCAATATGACTCATAGCTTCATCCATATCAGCGACTGTTTTAATTGAGAGAATCGGTGCCAGATATTCTGTGTGCCAATCTTCCTCAGTAGCGTCAACTAAACCCTTAAATCCGGCTTCCTCGAGCGTTTGGCGCGTCAGATCATCCACCCGTAATTCGACACCCTTATCTTGATAAATCTTACAAAGGCTTGGCAATACTTTTGGAGCAATCTCTTTATTCACCAATAGAGTTTCCATTGCATTGCATGGAGCATAGCGCTGTGTTTTGGCGTTATCACACACCTTGATTGCCATCGCAACATCAGCATCTGCATCGATATAGGTGTGACAGATGCCATCAAGATGTTTAATCATTGGGACGCGTGCTTCAGCCATCAAGCGTGCGATCAGGCTCTTACCACCACGAGGCACGATTACATCGATATATTGGGTCATGGTGATCATTTCACCAACGGCGCTCCGATCAGTTGTGGTGACGACCTGCACGGCGTCCTTTGGAAGATTAGCAGCAGCTAAACCCTCTTGAATGATTTGGGCTAACAGCGTGTTCGAGTCAATCGCTTCTGAGCCACCACGCAAAATCACGGCATTGCCAGATTTAAGACAAAGTGCTGCAGCATCAATCGTGACATTAGGACGAGATTCATAAATGATGCCGATTACGCCAAGGGGAACACGCATCTGACCGATTTCGATTCCT
>CAIMPQ010000212.1 GCA_903843315.1 uncultured beta proteobacterium | reverse complement strand
GATTCCATGATGGATGGTGATATTGATGATCTATGCAATGCTCTTGCTTCGGAACATCAGGCTGAACTACTTGCCGCCTTGGGCGATAACTAAAACAATGAATTCGGATTTCCGCATGCGCTCTTTGTTGGGCAGCTCACCACTTCCGCCCAATGAGGCCCGTATCTTGATGGCTCATGTACTTAAGAAACATTATCAGCTTTCTCGCTCAGCTCTACTATCACGTGATGATATGGCGCTAGATGCTGAGGCCCTTAAAGAATGGCAAAGCCTCGAAAACAAAAGATCCGAGGGAGAGCCAATAGCCTACTTACTTGGTAAAAGAGGATTTCACAATATCGAACTGTATGTTGCGCCCGGAGTCCTGATCCCGCGGCCTGAAACTGAGCTGCTAGTAGAAATCGGTTTGAATGAAATTGCGCGGCTTGATTGCACCTCTGATAGTCAACCACAATTACTAGATCTTGGAACAGGTTCAGGAGCAATTGCACTAGCTATTGCTCATGCAGCTCCGCAAGCACTTGTTACAGCCACAGACCAATCAGCAGAAGCTTTAGAAATCGCGAAAATTAATTTAAAAGAATTAGGTCTTGAAGAACGTGTGAGATTGATCCCAGGTAGTTGGTACGAGCCCTTAGATCAGCTAGGCTTCGACATCATTTTGAGTAACCCTCCCTATATTGCTGGGCAAGATCCACACCTAAATCAAGGCGATCTTCGTTTTGAGCCCATCTCCGCCCTGACTGACCACGCAACTGGCTTAACTTGCTTAGAGAGCATTATTTCTGGCGCAAAAGAGCATCTCAATCCAAATGGATTAATCGCGGTAGAGCATGGTTTCGATCAATCAGAGGCTGTTATCAGCCTCATGAAGGCGGCCGGACTTCGTGAGGTAAAAGCCCACCTGGATTTGGCTGGACATCATCGCGTAGCCTCAGGCAGAAAATAAGCTTGTAAATAACCTTTTTTTACATAAAGTCTTAAAATCAACCAAAGATTCATTTCAAATCATTTTTACAGAAGCAACGCTCGTCAAGAAAGAAATTTATGGATACACAAGCTCAAATCAAAGAAATCGTTACTAGCCACCCAGTCGTCTTGTTTATGAAGGGCACTGCGCAATTTCCTCAATGCGGCTTTTCTGGAAATGCAATCAGTATCCTGAAAGCAAGTGGTGTTGAAAAGCTCCATACGGTGAACGTATTGGAAGATGAAGGTATTCGCCAAGGTATTAAAGAATATGCAAATTGGCCAACCATTCCCCAGCTTTATATCAATGGTGAATTTGTTGGCGGATCAGACATCATGACCGAAATGTTCCAGTCAGGTGAGCTAGAAAAATTAGTTAAAGCTTAATTCAGCTGTTTTTAGCTCTGTGACTTTTGATCTAAGCTCACTTCTTCTATTTGGCCTGCCATTTGCTGTATGTGCAGGCCTTTTGGTTTATGCATTGAGCTTGCGCTCTGCTCTAACCCGAGCTGAGGAACAGATACATACCGAATCAAACCTCACAATTAGTCTTCGTTCCGAACGAGATCAAGCCTTACAAAGTGCTATTCGCCTTGAAGCAGAGCTTGATTCTGAGCGCAAGCAAGGCCTCGGCCGTATTGAATCTCTCAATGAAGCCAAAGAGGCTCTAACAAGTCAATTTAAAAATCTAGCCAATGAGATATTGGAAGATAAGTCCAAGCGCTTCACAGAGCAAAATACCGCCAACTTAGATGCGCTTCTTAAACCCTTGCAAACCAAGCTTACTGAATTTAAAGAACAGGTCAGCAACTCTTATGGCAATGAAGCACGTGAACGTCATGCTCTCAAAAGCGAAATAGAGCGTCTCGCTAATCTCAATCTACGTATGTCAGATGAGACACGCTCTTTGACCCAGGCATTAAAAGGTGACTCAAAAGTGCAAGGTAACTGGGGTGAATTAGTGCTTGAGTCCATCCTAGAATCCTCCGGCCTGCGCAAGGGTGAAGAATATGTAGTGCAAGATAGCCATACTCAAACGGATGGCTCACGTTTGCAGCCTGACGTGGTTATCAAGCTGCCAGAAGGCAGAAGTCTTGTTGTTGATAGTAAAGTATCTATTACAGCTTATGCCAGACATGCCGAAACTACTGATCCAGCCATAGCAGAACAGGAGCTAGCGGCCCATATCCAATCATTACGCCAGCACATTCAAGGACTCTCTGGAAAGAACTACAGCGCCCTATACGGAGCAGGCTCAGTTGATTTTGTCTTAATGTTTGTTCCTATCGAACCGGCATTTTTATTGGCAATGAAGACTGCGCCAAACCTCTATCAAGAGGCTCTAGCGAAAAATATTGTCTTGGTTTGCCCAAGTACTTTGATGGCTACCCTGCGCACGGTTGCCCACTTATGGAGACAAGATCACCAAAACCGTAACGCACTTGAGATTGCAAAACAGTGCGGCAGCCTTTATGACAAGTTTGTTGGATTTGTTGAAGATCTGGAAAAGCTTGGTCAACGATTAGACCAGGCGCAAACGAGCTACCACGATGCCTTCAATAAACTCAAAACGGGTAAAGGCAATCTCATTCGCTCTGCAGAAAAAGTTCGTGAGCTTGGTGTGAAGCCCAGTAAAAATCTTTCTACCCTCTTGATTGAGCCCTCATCGGATACCGAATAATCGATTTACCTTTCATTGGTTAGGCAAAGAAAAACCCCGCTGAGTTTGCACTAGCGGGGTTTTTTAATGCTTGGTAAATCTAAACTAAGTAGCTAACTTAGTAGCTAATTAAGCAGCTTTACGGCTACGTGATGCAGGAGTAGCAGCTTTCTTAACTTGAGCAATTTGACCTTGAACTGTTTCAAGTGCTTGATCAGCAGTTTTTTCTGCGTTTGCAAATGCTTCTTTGCTAGCAGCGCGGAACTGTTCAAACCCTTGCAATGCGCTACCGTATGCAGTCTTGAAAGAAGACAAAAATACGTCAGAGCCAGCAGGTGCATTAGCAGCAACAGTGTTGATCCAATCTTGGAAACCATCTTGCAACTGGTCGATGCTTGCATCAACTACATTTACAAACTCTTTATTGCCATCACGCAATACTTTGCTTACTTTCTTTTGGTAAGCAGCAGCTTGACTACCTGCAGCTTGTAAAGATTCTGCGCTAAGCAGTTCAGTAACTTGTTTTGGATCTTTAGCAGTCAAAATTTGTTGAATACCATCTTGAGCATTTACTAAAGCATCTTTAGATGCGGCATAGTTCAATTCAGCCAATTTCTGAGCATTTTCCAAAGCAGCTTCGCTCAAAGAAAATGAAGTCTCGAGGCCCTTGCTGTTAATTTGGGACAATTTAGCGGTGATTTGTTCTTGGTTCATGTATTTCTCCATAAATTAAGTGGTACAACTAGACAATTAAGTGCATTTAAGGAGGGCTGCATTACCTTAAATATTGCACTGCACCATGAAACTGTAACTGAAGCAATATGACAAATCAAGACTTATTTGCTGCTATGCAACATATATTTACCAATAAAGATTTAAATTGAATAAAATCAATAACTTAGAAAATAAGAAGGCTGCTAAATCCTACCGAAAAGTAGCTATAGCAGCTTGCTTTGGCACATTTTTAGAGTGGTATGACTTTCTTACTTTTGCCACTCTAGCGGTTGTTTTTGCCCCCTTATTCTTTCCATCGAGCGACCCAAGCACAGGGCTTTTGGCGAGCTTAGCAACGTTTGGCGCCGGAATGGTAGTTAGGCCTATTGGGGCCGCCATATTCGGTTCTATGGGTGATCGCATAGGCCGTAAGCCTGTCTTTATGTTCACGATTGCCTTAATGGGTCTCGCAACACTCTGCGTTGGGTTTTTACCCACTTACGCACAGATTGGAATCTGGGCTCCGATTCTTTTGGTCAGCCTACGACTGCTCCAAGGTTTATCAGCTGGAGGTGAGATTGGCGGAAGTGCTGTATACCTTACTGAACATGCCGGCGAAGAATATAGAGGACTTAAAACCAGCTTTTTGCAATTAATGGGGCCTTTGGGAATACTGGTCTCAACCATGCAAATTGCATTTCTACAAAGCTGGCTGACTGCGGAGGAATTTATGTCCTGGGGTTGGCGAGTGCCCTTTTGGGTTTCGCTCATTCTGCTACTGGTCGCTGTCAAAGCAAGAATAGCTTTAAAAGAAACGCCGATCTTTTTAGATCTGGATAAGAGATCCGCCCGATCAAAGAGTCCATTACGAGATAACTTTAAAGACCGTCAAACCCGTAAGCATATGTTTCTACTGTTTTTCTGTATCTCTGCGGGTGGTGCAGTGCTTTTCTTTTGCATTCAGGTCTACACCTCGATCTTTTTGAAAACCTCCGTAAAACTACCACCTCAACTAGTCGATCAACTAAGCATATATGCCACGATTGCTCTGCTACCACTCACTGTATTTGCGGGATGGCTCTCAGACAAAGTCGGCAGAAAACCAGTAATTGTGTGTGGATTAGCATTAGGGGCTGCACTAATTTTGCCGTCGTTTCATTTACTTGAATATCTTGGGTCGGGGATTTCTCAGTCAAATCAGAATGGCAATCAAGTAGTCATGATCGCATCAATATTGATTGGTCTATCAACGATACTTGCATTAGTTGTTGGTCCTCAAACTGCATTATTGGCAGAATTGTTTCCGGCAAGGAATAGAAATAGCGCAGCAACCCTTCCGCACAATTTAGCTGCAGGCTGGATTGGTGGTCTTCTCCCGCTTATTGTGACTTGGCTTAATCAGGAATGGGGTAGCGCACTTGCTGGACTTTGGTATCCCACCATTTTTTTGGCAAGTGCTTTTGTCCTGGCCCTGCTGTATCTTCCAGAAACACGAGAAACGCAACTTAGCGCTTAAGAAAAGATATCCCTTGAAAATTCAACGTAGCAGAATCCAATTATGGAAGATGTAAATTAATTAGCGCCTTCTCAACCGAATCTTT
>CAIMPQ010000211.1 GCA_903843315.1 uncultured beta proteobacterium | reverse complement strand
CTTATTGATAGAACATCGGCATAGCAATCTATGAATGATGACGACATTCTAGTTGAGTTCATCGTTGAGGCACGCGAGATTCTGGATCAGCTCGACCTGGATTTTGTTCAATTGGAAATTACGCCTGATGATCAGAAATTAGTTGGCAATATCTTCCGTGCCATGCACACGCTTAAAGGGAGTAGTGGATTTTTTGCCTTCAAGCGCCTTGAAAAGGTCTCGCATGCAGGCGAGTCCTTATTGGGAAAAATTCGAGACGGGCAGTTAACACTTGATACCCAAAAGGCAACTATTCTGCTCTCCACTTTAGATTGCCTCAGGGCCATTATTGAGGGAATTGAATCTACTCATACTGAGCCTCCTGGTGATGACTCGGGATTGGTAGAGAATTTATTGGCTCTTGCAGCTGGTAAAGAAACGAATGTGCCTATACAGCCAACCACTCCTGCAGAACCGCAGGCCGAAGCTATATCAGCTCCCGAGAATACAGCCCATGCTGTGTCTCCAGAACCACCAACCCCTCCGGCTAATTCCTCGGTTGTTATCAGCGCTGATGACAGTGAATCAACCGATCAGGTCTGGGCTCCAGATCCTGCGGATATTATTAAAGCCCAAGAAACTGCTGCGCCGGTAAAAGTCAGCCTTGAATTGTTGGATAAGCTGATGAACTTAGTTAGTGAAATGGTTCTGGCTAGAAATCGTTTATTGCCATTCACTACTCAATTTAGTGATCATGATTTTTCTAGCGCCGTGCGCGTAGTGGATCTGCTTACTCTTGAACTGCAAGAGCGCATGATGAAAACGCGCATGCAACCAATTGCACAGGTTTGGACTAAATTTCCGCGATTGATGCGAGATGTTTCAAATCAATGCGGTAAACAAGTAAGCTTGATTCAAGAGGGTTCTGAAACTGAGCTCGATAGAACCTTGCTCGACGCAATTCGTGATCCCTTGGTGCATATTATTCGCAATAGTATCGATCACGGTATCGAGCTGCCTGAAGAGCGCATCAGTCGCGGCAAGCCCGTATTAGGCAAAGTTTTACTGCGTGCCAGTCATGAAAATGGCATGGTGGTCATTGAAATTGCAGACGATGGGGCAGGCGTAGATTTTGATCTGGTTCGTCAAAGGGCAATTGAGAAGAATCTAATTCCTTTGCAACAAGCACAAGAGCTTACAGATATGCAGTTGCTGGAATTTATTTTCCTACCTGGCTTCTCTACGAAGAGCCAGGTAACTAATCTCTCTGGAAGAGGGGTTGGTATGGATGTCGTCAAGACCAATATCTCCAATATTGGGGGGTCAATCGATATTAATAGTAAACGTGGTGTTGGTACAAACATCCGTTTGAAAATCCCATTGACTCTAGCAATCATGCCCGCATTATTTGTGCGCTGCGGCTCGGAGCCTTATGCGATTCCTCAAAATAGTGTTTTAGAAATGGTGCGCTTAGATTTAAGTGAAGCTACTACAGGCCTAGAGGATTTTTATGGCACACCGGTCTTTAGACTGCGTAACCAACTGGTTCCGATCTTATTTTTAAATCATCAGCTTGAAGTGAGTCAAGATTTACCAGCGGCTGACGCGATTTTGAATATTGCTATTTTGCAATCCTCTGGCATTCGTTTTGGTTTGGTTGTTGATGAGGTCCTCAAGATGCAGGAGGTGGTTGTTAAACCCCTCGGGCCATTGCTAAAGGACGTGAAAGATTTCGCTGGCGCGACTATTTTAGGTAATGGACGAGTTGCATTGATTTTGGATATTGATGGAATTGCGATTCAATCCGGAATGGTTGCGAAGATTCAATCTAGACCATTAAATGCTGAGAGCATACAAGAAAAGTCATCCGAGGAAGATGTGGCGATGCTCTCTTTTGAGCTAGAGGGGCAGTCACGTTTAGCGATTTATCTCGAGAACGTTCAGCGCTTGGAAATGATTTCACCAAAACAAGTGCAGCGGAACGGTAATCGCGATGTCATTCAGTATGGTAAAGAGATCATGCATTTACTGTATCTAAATCAATATATAGAGGGAGCCAATCACCGTAAAACGCCTTCAATTGAGGATGAGGTGATTCCAGTAATCGTTCATTACACCAATGGCATACCAGTTGGTCTTGTTGTTAGCCAGGTGCATGACATCATTCACGTTTCCAAGAACCTGCATGAGGCTAATCCGCCGCAAAAGGGTTTGCTTGGCTGTGTCTCTTTAAATGATCAGGTGATTAACGTAATTGATTTACAAGAAATCTTGATAATGCGTAATCTGCAGGAAAATTCTAAAGAATATCCAGCGGTAATTGACATGGATTTTAGCTAATGAGTATTTCTACAGATTTTGTTACCTTTTATTTGGGTGGCCATTACTTTGGTATTAACGCGAGCGATGTTCTCGAGCTAAACCGAAATTTAGAAGTGACACCGGTTCCTAAAAGTGCCAAGACTGTGCGCGGTATTATGAATTTGCGAGGACAGTTGGTTCCTGCAATTGATATGTATGAGAGACTGAATCTCGAGCGCCATTCTGGCATGACAGAATCCATTAGTATCATTTTGCGTAGTGATGGTTTCCTAGTGGCCCTATTGGTAGACGATGCAGCAGAAATTCTTTCTCTAGATCAAGAGACGTTTGAGCCGCCCCCAAGCAATTTTTCTCTAGTCTCTAGAGAATTGGTATTGGGTGTTCATAAGCTCAGTGATAGGCTATTATTAATCTTGGATCCTAAGTTAATTAACCAACGCACTGAAAAGGCCAAAAATCAGCTGCTACTAGCTTAATGTGGAGACCATATCTATTCCTTGTTATACCTAAACTCGTATTTTTGTGGATTAAGTAATGAAGTTTGAAGATAAAATTCGAGTTCTGATTGTTGATGACTCTGCAGTAATGCGTCGCATCATCATGACCTCATTAATGAAGCACCCTGAAATTGAGGTTGTAGGAACTGCTGCCAATGGTTTGCTAGCAATCGAGTCAATCAAACGTTCTAATCCCGATATTGTGACTTTAGATGTTGAAATGCCGGAAATGGATGGCATTACTGCATTACGAGAGATTCGCAAGATTTATCCCGTACTACCGATCATCATGTTCAGCTCTTTAACTCAAAGAGGTGCCAAGGCAACAATGGATGCCTTAACCTATGGAGCAAGTGATTATGTAGGTAAGCCTCAAGCATCCGCTGACCCAGCAGATGCTTACAAAGTCCTAGAAGAAAATTTAATTCCCAAGATTAAGGCCTTGTGCCAACGTGCAAACGGGGATGGTAGAAAGATAACATCAATTAAAGAGCGGGGTGCGGCTCGTCGGGAGGCACTCTCTATGCCGGCCCCCGAAAAAATTACCGCATTACCAAGTACTCAAGCTCCGCCACTTGCATCTACTAAGGTGGCTCGACCAGAGGGGAGGCCACTTTATCCGGTAGATGCACTTTGTATTGGAGTATCTACAGGTGGCCCTGCAGCCTTAATGAAGGTTTTTGAAATGTGGCGTACTCCTCTCGCGGTGCCCATTTTTATTGTCCAACATATGCCCCCTAAGTTCACTACCTTATTGGCTGCCCGGTTAACGGAAGTTGGGGTGATGTTGGTGCAGGAGCCTTATGAAGGTCAAGAGGCATTAGCAGGACATGCTTATTTAGCGCCTGGTGGTTACCATCTAGAGCTAAGGCGAAAGGGTGCAAAAGTCTTTATGCACTTAAATGAAGACCCCCCCGAGAATTCTTGTAGGCCAGCGGTGGATGTTTTATTTAGAAGTGCTGCGAAGGTATATGGCCAGTCATTATTGGCTGTCGTGCTTACTGGTATGGGCTATGACGGTTTACGTGGTGCAGAGGACATTATTCGCAGTAACGGTGTGGTCTTAGCCCAAGACGAGGCAACCAGCGTCATTTGGGGAATGCCAGGAGCGATTGCTCAAGCCGATTTAGCTGAGAAGATTCTTCCCCTAGAGTCTATTGCTGATGAAATTCTCTTTCGGACTCAGTTGAAATGAGTTTAGCGCACAGTCCAATTGATCAAGCGGATATTGAGAGCTTCTTTAACTTAGTAGAAAAAAATATTGGCGTTGCTTTGGATTTAAGCAAGGCGTATTTGATTCAGTCTCGTCTTTCAAACCTTGTTGCTGAGCATAATTTTGCGGGACACGCATCTCTGTTGCGGTTCTTAATTACCAACCCCGTTGGCGACCTTCATTGGCAAGCCTTTGAAGCAATGACTACCAATGAAACCAGTTTTTATAGGGACTCAAGTCCATTTGAAATTCTTAAAACAACCATATTTCCAGATCTCATTCAGAAACGAAAAGACTCGCGTGAGCTGAATATCTGGTCTGCGGCATCCTCTACAGGACAAGAGCCGTATAGCATTGCTATGCTATTACGCGAACATTTTCCTGAGCTCGCAGCTTGGAATATTCGTATTTTAGCCACGGATATTTCAGAGCAGGCACTGGAAAAAGCCGGCACAGGAATTTACAACCAAACTGAAATGCAACGAGGTCTAACAGAGACCCAAATTCAGAGGCATTTTAAGCAATTGCCCAATGGGTATTATGAAGTCAATGCAGATCTTCGTAGCATGGTGCAGTTTAAGCAGATGAATCTGATTCAAGAATGGCCTTTAATGCCAAAATTT
>CAIMPQ010000210.1 GCA_903843315.1 uncultured beta proteobacterium | reverse complement strand
TGTGGGCCATTTAAAGCATGCCATGCAATATTGTCCAGCAAAGATTTATTCATGCGCTCCAATATCTATCAAAAGTCTTATTACATAAAGGTGAGTATAGAAATAAGATCGAACCATCTTAAAAGGCCTATTTGTAGGGGCATGAATCGTTTTATTCTATATACCGCTCTTTTAAGAGCCATTTTCCATTCTGCTTCACTATCACATCTCGATAAGTCAATGCTATTTGCAAAAGCGGCGTTGGATCAGAAGACTTTTGCCAAGTAACAATTGCATAAGTATGAGTCTTAGCACTAGTTGGTGTGATCTGATTGAAGATAGTATTAGTCATGAAGTGGTGGGACTTGACATCGGCTAGCGCTGTTTTCATTCGTACTTCACAAAATTGCTTAATTGCCTCTCTACCATTTGCTCTTTTAGCGGTAGAGGCAAGATTAGCATCTCCTGTTAAGTCAATAAAAGCATCTGCTGTAAATAAATTAGACCAACCTACACAATCCTTATTGTCCCAAGCATAGGCATAGGCATATAGGAGTTTTTCCTGGATGTTAATACGATTCTCGATTTCAGCATTTCTATCAGCCATCACTGGGCTTGAAATTGAAAGGGTACAAATAATAAGGCAAAGGGTATTTCTGAATAGTTTCTGCATGAAGGTATCTTTATTTAATCAGCGGGATTGTATGGATTGATTGGGGAGTTTTGATTCAAGAAATAGTCTATTGAATAGCGCTTGCAACCGGTTACGAAGATCATTGCAAAAGCTGCAATTAAACCTAAATTACGATAGAACATGGATTCATTAAAGAGGCGTTCATAACCGCTCATCATCCAATAGGGATGGCCCAAGTAAGTAAGTGCTATAAGCCATACAGTAAGCGCACCTGCGGCCCATCTCCCCTTAAAACCAACTAGCACCATGAGTCCTGCCAGCAACTGAAATCCTGCATTAGCATAAGCAAACCAAAGCGGGCATGGCAACCCATTGGCAATAAATTGCATTAAACGCATCGTTGCATAATTGCTAGTAAACAGGGATATATCAACGAATTTCTGACATCCATAGAAGATCATTGATGAGGACATGAGGATCCTTGCCATCAAAACAATAAAATTACCAACTCTAGCGTTAATAAACATACTTACATCGTCCAGTGAATTCAATAATTGCAGAGATTAATTGATATGGATCTAGAATTTATATCCAATACCCAACAGATAATTGGTGGCTTTCAAAGTAGTTGTACCGCTGAAGTTGTAATCAGTCCGATTATTGGAATTACCATAATCGGTGTAGTTAACTTCACCAAAACCATAGATATGTTCTGTGAAGAATTGCTTGTAACCAAGTCCTAAAGAATATCCGTTATAGCTATAGGTATTATTAGTGCTTGTTTTAGTTTGCGCACCTGCATAACCAATTTTTGCATATGCCAACTTCTCTTTATCAATTACCCATCCTGGCGAAATATAAAGGTTATAGGCATTCTCGATATTGTATTGACCAGTTGCACTGGATCCAGAACCACTATAGGTTGCTGTAGTGTTTGCTTTAGAGCCCGATAATGGAGCGTATTCGCCACCAACGCCCAATATAAAAGACGGGCTTAAAGCAAAGTAATACCCTACTCCCAGAGTAAGGGCAAAGTTATTGGCATTATTAGCGGTTGATGTACCAGGATAAGCACCGCCTCCTGAAGGATAGTAAGTCCATGGGGAATACGAGAGAGAGGTTGATTGATAACCCACACCTACTTGACCGAAAGCACCCTGCCAGCTCTCTGACTGAGCTTGTACTGGAGATACAAAACACCCAGCAATCGCCATTAAGCTAATTGCTAAAACTATATTTTTAATTATTCTCATGCTAGCTACCTAAATGAATTGAACTTCATTGATCCCAAAGGCCTGACATTTGGACTTGGAGAAGATTTTGTTTTGAAATTATTTAATTCACTTTACTCTCTTAAATACGGTGCAATAAGAGCGATTACGGGTTGACGAAACCGTGTTTCCACAAGTACTCAATTGATTGTTATCTTGACTTACTGAACCTATATGCGACCCATTATCTGTAGACAGAAAAACACTTTTACCATCTGGACCAAAGACCCCCGCTAAGAACCGCTTCTCTCCATTATCTCGAGTGAGATGGCCGGTAAACGCATTCTCTTTTTGGTCATCAATAATTAGATCCTTGTACATTGGTGTTTGAAACAGTTCGGAAGGGGCTGGATTAGTGGAGGTGCCATTAAGAGCGGAATACCCAGACACCACTTCCCAGTTTCCAACTAAGTTAGGTGCATCAGCTAAAGCTACTCCAGCCTGCAAAAGTACCGCTCCAAGTATGACCTTAATTTGTTTCATGACTTACCCCTTACCCATTGATAATTCAGAAATCATCACTCACTGGGAAGGGTCTACAGCCTACCTCTGAATGCTGAGTGTTCTTATGTTCGAATTCTCAGGCAAGGCACTTAATGAAAATTAAGCCGAAGGAGGAGTTTTGTTATAGAGATAGTACCCGACTATTAAAAACTACGGGCATTTAGACGGCCTACTCTGATAGGCAGTTAGCAGATAGCGAACTATACTTCGCCCTAATTAAGCTCTGATGACTCTAAACGATCTTTGGGGTCATACGTAAGCAATATGGGATGAGAGTGAACAACTAAATAAGCGTTGCCAGGATCATATGTTGAACGCCACTATCAATGCGCAAATACCCCAAAACAAGGGATACTCGCACCCGT
>CAIMPQ010000209.1 GCA_903843315.1 uncultured beta proteobacterium | reverse complement strand
CCTTGCGCAAACCCAGTAGACTCGTAACGTAATAGCGATAAGGACAATCGCGCAAAGCCTTATAGGCACTAGGTGATACGGTAACCGGAATAGCCAAATTCTGATCAGGGGTACTGATGGACATCTGAATGGGTTTTGATTGCCCCTGAACCGTTTCGGGCCTGGCATCGATTACTCGCCAGTCTGTTAATTTGGTCTGCAAGCGCTGGATCCATGCCGATGGTCTTAGAGGTTCGCCGCTTTTACTTTTGCTCTGCCAAAGTAAATCGACATTGTTGCAAGACACTAGCAATTGAGAAAGATCCCTAGCCTGCTGTACATATTGCGCGGCAATCGTGGAGGACTTCAGATATCGATTTAAGGTATCCGAGAAAAATAAGGGCGGTTCAGAAAAAGCGGGCAGTTGTTGCTCATCGCAACCCACCAACACTACCGCATCAAATTGACGTAGTCGTGTTGAGCTCAGCGGCAAAATACTCAGGGTGGCTTGCGCCTCTTTGCCAGCTTCTGCATAAGCAGCTTCTTCGATGACTGTTTTTAGTAGGCTCAACCATTCGGGCAAGCGCATCTTCACATCTTGATAAATGCCGCCGCTCAAATCAAAGCTATTGAGTACTTCTAAAAGCTGCTTACCTGCCGCATCTTTTTCAAGACGCTGCGCCATGCCCGTTTCTTGAAGGTTTTTCTGTAACAGCGCATACGCACTAGAGCAGTCCACCGTGGGCGGCAGCCATCCTGCATGCAGTTTTCTCACAAACTGGATGAGAGTGATTAAATGTGCATTGGGCGACCCACCATTGGTAGCCACATAACTATTAGCTCGCTCTATTGCCATGGTGAATGTTTCCCAGCCAGCTTTTGCTTGGCTAGCAATCAGAATGTCCTCAAGCTGAGCAATGAGGCCGACGCCTACTTCAGACGATTGATTCAGACTATGCGAGAGATCAAAATACGGATTTTGTAAAAACTCCAGCAATGCACTCGCACTCGGCCCCTCTTTGGGAGCGCGCACTACTTCAAGCCAACTATCAAGGGCTGCTGCTGCTCTAGTGGTAGATAGCTTCCAACCGGTCTCATCACGAATGCGCAATGAGTTACCTAGACGACTTAACAATGCTCGCGCCCTACGCGCTGCTAAGCGATCTTGCGCAACTAAGGCAATATTTTTCTTGCCAGCGATTAAATGCGACTCAACTGATTTAGTGGCAGCCCAGGCCAATTCTTCAAAACGTCTTGCTGCTAGCAAGCGCCAATCATCCTGTCGATTAGCTTGAATATTGCTATCAATTTGAGATTCTTCTTGGGTATTGGCAACGGCGATGTGACCCTCTACGTCTAGCCCACAAAGGGCTTCAGGCCATAAAGCGACGGATTGCCAGTCTAGATCCACGCGCACTACTGATGCGAATTGAGCGTAATCGCACAGATAGCTATCGATGAGCTCTTGCTCAATCGGCTTTGGATCGGCAGTCTGCACCCAGAGGAATGGACGCACCGTATCGCGATCTTTTTCTGCATTGGCTTTTGCTAATTGCATGTGGGATGCCATCGCCAAATGCTTACGAATCACTGGATCACCTATGCTAGTGAGATAACGCCAGAAGGTTAAGAGTACTGCAGACTCTTCATCTACCACATTGCGTGAGAGCCCTACATAGGCTTTAGCAATCGCTTGATCCAAAACAAGCTCTACTTTTTTTAGCCACGCTTCGGTATCGAGTGTGTGAGTTTGTAGTAAGTCATTGAGTTCACTTTGTAATTGCGGCACAACTACTTCTGACAATGAGTCGCATGCATCAATTACAGCTTGAGCCAATCCCCATGCTCCAGATTCACTCTCTGCTTTAAACCAGCTTTGCAAAACTTTGTGTTTACGTAAATTCACAAAGACCGATAACCATCTCTCTAAATCCGTTTGTTTCTTTGGAAATTTCCATGCACTTGGCGCTGCCTCTAACCAATCAGCAAAACTAATCACTTGCGGTAAGAAGGCGATATGACTCGGCAGATCTTTTGGTCGGTTTTGTTCTAAGGCCGCTCTTAACCCAATGAGTGGACCGGCAGTACTGAGCACCACTAAGGGGCGCTGATTCGTTTGCACTGCACAATCCCAAATGCCCTTGGCTAACTCAGCAAGCGCATGGCTATCTGGCGTAATTGCCCATGCTTGCGGCTGCTTTTGCTGTGAAATGATGGGAAATGGCTGGGGCATTACAGGGGATAGTCGATTGGCGTTTTAGGGTTAATTTTGAAACTTATGGTGAAATTTAGGCAGAGTGTTTCGCTTATTGCTAATATAAGCGTTGTAACGACAGAATTAAATAACTCGCTAAATAAGTCTAAATAAGGAATTTTCATGAGTGCCGGCATTAAATATGTAACTGACGCCTCTTTCGAACAAGACGTCCTCAAATCCGATAAACCTGTTCTGCTCGACTTCTGGGCTGAATGGTGCGGTCCTTGCAAAATGATTGGCCCTATCCTGGAAGAGCTCTCCAGCGAGTATGGCGACAAGTTGCAAGTCGCAAAAATGAACGTGGATGAGAACCAAGGCGTTCCTGCCCAGTTTAATATTCGCGGCATTCCGACCCTAATCCTATTCAAAAATGGCACTGTAGCTGCTCAAAAAGTAGGCGCTTTGGCCAAATCTCAGTTGACTGCATTTATTGATAGTCATCTGTAAATAGTCCCACACCACAGGTTCACCGGTTGAGCCTGTGGTTTTTACCCCTCCCGCGCACTTGTCAGACCCGTTTTTTAGTGTAGTATTGCGTTTAATAGCAGTTCAGCACCTTCTTCGGTGCACCAATTCCCAGCAATTTTCCTCCCCCATCTTTTAAGTCAATCTCCCAAATTCTGTTTTTCCATATCTGCGTGATCTAAATCAGCGCAGGGATACCCCAAAAAAATTTCCTTATTCATTTATATCTTTATCAACACCTGAGAACCACATGCAATTAACTGAACTCAAAGTCCTCCACGTATCCGCTCTGCTTGAAATGGCAGCGAGCTTGGAGATTGAAAATACGCAACGGATGCGCAAACAAGAATTGATGTTTGCCATTTTGAAGAAACGCGCTAAAGCCGGTGAAATGGTTTTTGGTGATGGCACATTAGAGGTGTTGCCAGATGGCTTTGGTTTCTTGCGCTCTCCTGAAGCCTCTTACATGGCTTCTCCTGACGATATCTATATCTCTCCTGCGCAGATCCGCCGCTTTAACTTACACACTGGTGACAGCGTTGAAGGTGAAGTACGGACACCTAAAGATGGCGAGCGTTACTTTGCCTTGGTTAAGGTAGACAAGATCAACGGTTTGGCTCCGGAAGCCCTGAAGAACCGCATCATGTTTGAGAACCTTACCCCACTGCACCCAAATCGTACGGTTTTGTTAGAGCGTGATATTAAGGCAGAGGAAAACTTAACCGGTCGTATCATCGATATGATCTCCCCAATCGGCTTTGGCCAACGGGGTTTGATTGTGTCCTCACCTAAATCCGGCAAGACAGTCATGATGCAGCACATCGCTCATGCAATTGCTGCTAATCACCCTGATGCAATCTTGATTGTTCTCCTGGTGGATGAGCGTCCTGAAGAAGTTACCGAGATGCAACGCTCCGTTCGCGGCGAAGTCGTTGCCTCTACATTTGATGAGCCAGCAGTACGTCACGTTCAAGTTGCCGAGATGGTAATTGAAAAAGCCAAACGCTTAGTGGAGATGGGTAAAGATGTCATTATCTTGCTTGACTCTATTACCCGTCTTGCGCGCGCATACAACACGGTGATTCCGTCATCAGGAAAAGTACTGTCTGGTGGTGTCGATGCAAATGCTCTGCAACGTCCAAAACGCTTCTTCGGTGCAGCGCGTAATATTGAAGAAGGTGGCTCATTAACCATCATCGCCACTGCCCTGATTGAAACGGGTAGCCGCATGGATGACCTCATTTATGAGGAATTCAAAGGTACGGGCAATATGGAAGTTCACCTTGAACGCCGTTTGGCTGAACGTCGTGTTTATCCATCGATTAATCTCAATAAATCCGGTACCCGCCGTGAGGAATTGCTAGTCAAGGCAGAAAACCTCCAAAAAATCTGGGTATTACGCAAATTACTGGCTGATATGGACGATATCGAAGCTATGAACTTCATTGTGGATAAGCTCAAATCGACTAAAAACAACGGTGAATTCTTCGACTTAATGCGTCGCGGAGGCTAATTTAGGGGTCTCAGAAGCCTGGAATGTGTGTTTCAGGCTGTTTTACCCCCTTAAAGTGCGCTTTGTTGTTGATTTCATGGCATAATTTCGCCTTTACTGCTTTTAAAACCTGGGAAAGTATTTAAGCCAATTTGGCTAAAACGGCTCCCCGCTCATAGGACTCACAATGAAACCTGGCATTCACCCCGAATATCGTGAAATCGTCTTTGTAGACGTTTCAAATAACTTCAGCTTCAAAACTCGCTCCACTATGTCCACTAAAGAGAAAATCAAGTGGGAAGATGGCAATGAATATCCATTGGCCAAGATCGAGACTTCATCTGAATCACACCCTTTCTACACTGGCACCCAAAAAATCATGGATACCGCTGGTCGTGTTGAGAAATTCCGTCAGAAATTCGGTACCAAGGCTGTTGCTAAGTCTACCGGTGATGGCGCTGCTAAAACAGCTGAGAAAAAAGCTGCCGCTGCAGAAGCTAAAGCTGCTGAAAAGACAGCTAAGAAGAAGGCTTAAAACACTTCAAGTCGCAGGGTATGAGAAATACCTTCTCTGCGAGATAATCAAGGCAGCGTTTGCTGCCTTTTTTATTTTTTGCTTTACCGTTTGCTATACCAATAGATTCGTCCAAAATAAAGTCCATGGTTAAACTCACCGCCGCCGCCACTAAATCCATTCCGCGCTTTGTTATCTTTGCGCTGACATTGGTATATGGGTTTGTTGGTCTCTTCTTTCGGGATCCCTGGAAGAATGAAGATGCGATTGGTTTTGGTGGTATGTGGTCTTTATTTCGTGGTAACTCGATGGATTGGGTTGTTCCGCACTTAACCGGCCGCGATATTTCCTTAGGAGCACCCCTTCCCTATTGGATGGGTGCCACACTCATTAAATTATTTGGCCCCTGGATTGGTGCCGCTAATGCTGCACGCCTATATTCGGCGATTTGTTTTTTTGCTGCGGCTCTTGCCATTTGGTATGCCACTTATCTTTTAGGTCGTCGTCGTGAAGTTCAACCAATGGCGCTTGCAGTTGGTGGTCAACCGGATTTAAAGAGTTACGGCATGACTTTGGCTGATGGCGCTCTACTGATCTTCTTGGCTTGTGTAGGACTTGCTCAGCGCGCTCACGAAACCACGCCAATGATGGCGCAACTCATGGGCATTAGTATCGTGCTCTACGGCACAGTCCGAGGATTAGATAAACCATGGCAAGGGGGTCTTTGGACGGGTCTGGGTATTGCGATAGTTGCTCTCTCCAGCAATCTCACTCTGAGCTTAATCATTGTTAGCTCCACCATCATTGCGGTCATTGCTAGCAATGCAAAACTGCGCTTTCGCTGGACTCTCACCAGTACGGTGATCGGTTTAATTGGTTTTGCTATTTGGCCAATCATTTGGTACTTGGCCGATCTCCCAATTCAGTGGCGCCACATTGCTGAAGAAGGTTGGCGCAACATGCCAGAGATGCGAGCAAGCCCTTCTATTGAGTCTCTTGGCTTCTTAAGTGTGAACTTCTGGGCATATGCATGGCCAGTATGGCCGCTAGCGACCATCTCGCTAGCCCACTGGGGCCGTGTTAAGGAAGCGGGTGCCTGGCGCGCTCCCCACCTTTGTATTCCTCTGAGTCTATTTATTGGTAGCTTGATTTATGTTTTATTCCGCTTAGAAGCAAATGAACATGACTTGATGATTCTCATTCCAAGCTTATCGATCATTGCAGCTTTTAGCCTGCCAATACTGAAGCGCAGCATGATCAGTTTTATCGATTGGTTTGCGATGTTTAGCTTTACGATCATTGCACTAGCGATTTGGATTATTTGGTTAGCTAAGGTGACTGGCTATCCAGAATCTACCGCTGCAAACTTAGCTCGCCTCCTCCCAGGATTTGATTTTCAATTCAACCTACTCGCACTGGTAGTGGCTCTTGTGATTACCGGTATGTGGTTGGCAGTAGTCCGCTGGAGAACCTCGCGTGCCCCTAAAGAAATCTGGCGTTGTCTGATTATTTCCGCATCAGGTACTACCTTGATGTGGGTTTTATTAATGTCCTTATGGCTACCAACAATTAATTACGCCAAAACCTATCGTCAAGTATCT
>CAIMPQ010000208.1 GCA_903843315.1 uncultured beta proteobacterium | reverse complement strand
TTATTTCGTAAAGCACCTCGGTTTTGGGAAAGGCATGGCCCTACCAGCTTATTACTCTGGCCTTTGTCTTGGGCTTATGGCGGCATCGTACGAATTCGTAAACTCATTCAAGATCTAGGTTTTAGTAATAGTCATCCTGCGCCAGTGCCCGTCATCATCGTTGGCAATATTCGTGTGGGTGGCACAGGCAAGACGCCGATTGTGATTGCGCTTGCTGAGCACTTATCTCAACTCGGATGGAAGCCGGGGATTATTAGCAGGGGATACGGCTCTTCAGCTCAGCTCGACCCTATACAAGTTCGCAGTGATTCTGATCCTCTATTGGTCGGAGATGAGCCTGTTCTCATTGCGCAGCGCACTCACAATCAATTTCCAATTTGGGTTTTTCCAAAACGTCAACAGAGCATCACAGCATTACTCAAGCATTCACCCGATGTGGATGTCATCATTAGTGATGATGGTTTACAACACAGTGGCTTAGCCCGCTGGCCTGCACGTGAAGGTGGTCGCGATATCGAGTTTGTTGTGCGTGATGCGCGCGGTGAAGGTAATGGTTTCTTATTGCCTGCTGGGCCACTACGCGAACCTGCGAGCAGGGATCGAGATGCAACGCTCTTTACCGAAAAGACAAGCGATAAAAAGAGTGGCTTGCTTGATGAATACTTTAAAGGCCGGCGTGCTTTTACTTTAGTGGGCCAGTTAGGCACTCCTTATCAGTTGAACAATCACTCCAATACCCAAACCTTTGCCGAAATTGCAGACCAATTTTTGCCTCATAAAATTACTGCGGTAGCAGGGATTGGAAATCCACAGCGTTTTTTCAATAGCCTCCAAAATGCGGGAATTGCGGGTAAATGGTTGTCACTTCCTGATCACGCTACTTATACGCCCGAATTTTTTACGGGGATGAATGCCCAATGCATCCTGATCACTGAAAAAGATGCTGTGAAATGCTCTGCCATTCAAGATGAGCGAATTTGGGTGGTGCCCCTGTCGCTCACGCTGCCCGATAGCCTTGTAGATTGGCTGCAATCAATCCTGCAAAGACCTGATCCGCATCGCTATACCTTATAGAGCTAAACTTACCGAATTGAACCCAATAGAAAATCATGGATAAACGTCTACTCGATATTTTGGTTTGCCCTTTATGTAAAAGTACTTTGCATTTAGATGTCAATCAGCATGAACTGATTTGCAAGGCAGACCGCCTGGCTTATCCCATTCGCGATGATGTGCCCGTCATGCTGGTGGATGAAGCGCGCACTCTGAGTGCCGATGAAATTCTGTAAATCCTTTTTTGGCCAACTGCTTGTATGAGCACTACACCCAATACCCCCGACTTTTTGGTAGTCATCCCCGCAAGACTGGGCTCTAGCCGTCTGCCACGCAAACCATTGGCAGATATTGGTGGGAAACCGATGGTCATTCGCGTTGCTGAGCGCGCCAAACAGTCTCTTGCTCACAGTGTTGTTGTAGCTACTGACTCACCAGAGATTCAAGCAGTATGTGATGAGTACCGCATTGAATGCTTACTCACCAGTGCAGATCATCCTACGGGGACAGACCGTATCGCTGAAGTTGCCCAATTACTTAAACTACCAAACAACGCTTTAGTTGTGAATGTGCAAGGTGATGAGCCTCTCATTCCACCAGAGCTGATTAATCAAGTTGCACAGACTTTGGCCGCTCACGGTGATTGCGCCATCTCGACTGTTGCAGTACCCATCCTGGATCAAGCTGAAATTAATAATCCGAATGTAGTCAAAGTGGTACTCAATCGAGATCAGGAAGCGATGTATTTTTCGAGAGCACCAATTCCTTACCTCAGAGATCCTCGCGCAGGGTTAACCGTCGAGCATCTGCGTCATTTGGGCATCTACGCCTACCGAGCTGACTTTTTGCAGGCCTACTCCCGACTAGATCCAGCGCCCCCCGAGCAAGCAGAAGCACTTGAACAGCTCCGCGCCCTCTGGAATGGTTATCGCATTGCGGTTTACACGGCCAGTGAGGCGCCTCCTGCTGGAGTAGACACCCCAGAGGACCTAGAGCGCATCAGACGCTTGGTAGGCCGTTCTTAGGCGTATTGAGGCATCAAACGCCCCCTTGGCCATCTCGGGGATAATCCTAGTCAATAGACCCAAAGGATCCCGACAAAATACGGGACAATGACAGCTCTTCTAAGGGGAAAAAAATGCGGTTGATCCTACTCGGTGCACCCGGTGCTGGTAAAGGCACACAAGCTCAGTTTATTTGCGAAAAATTTGCTATCCCACAAATTTCTACCGGCGACATGTTGCGCGCTGCTGTGAAAGCGGGAACTGAATTGGGCGTTGCTGCCAAAAAGATTATGGATGCTGGCGGCTTAGTTTCCGACGACATCATCATTGGCCTGGTGAAGGATCGCTTAACCCAACCCGATTGCAGCAAGGGTTATTTGTTTGATGGCTTCCCCAGAACTATTCCACAAGCACAAGCGATGAAAGATGCGGGTGTGCCGATTGACTACGTTTTAGAAATTGATGTACCGTTTGATGCCATCATCGATCGCATGAGCGGACGACGTGTTCATCCGGCATCTGGTCGTACTTATCACGTTAAGTTCAACCCGCCAAAGGTTGAGGGTAAAGACGATGTCACTGGTGACCCATTGATTCAGCGCGATGACGACAAAGAAGAGACTGTGCGCAAACGCTTGCAAGTCTACGATGATCAAACCCGTCCACTGGTTGAGTACTATTCTTCTTGGGCAGTTCAAGCTAGCCCAACAGACAAAGTGAAAGCACCTGCCTATCGCAAAGTGAATGGCACTGGCAGTGTTGATGACATCACTACTTCTATCTTTGCTGTATTGAAGTAAGCCTTTATATCCA
>CAIMPQ010000207.1 GCA_903843315.1 uncultured beta proteobacterium | reverse complement strand
TCGTTGTATTGCTCAATTGAAGAAAGCAATCTTTGGAGACGCAAGAAGTCATTGCGATAGGACTTGCAGTAGAGAACAAGGTCTTTCAATTAGTTACCTATTATTTCCATTGAATTTCAGTAAGAATCTGCTGCACCGCTTGATCTACGCCCAAGGGCAACCATTTTGGCTCAATCAAGGTGCGCGCTTGCCAGTCTAACCAAATTCTCTCTAGAGCCATCGATATTCCTGCTTTATCGCCCTCTAAACTGAGATAGGCGCCCCGCTCTTGAAGCATTTGATCTAGTTGTGGATTCCGATGGGTAATGCCCCAAATAGGGCGCCCAGTCCACAGATATTCATAGAACTTGGATGGGATATATTCCGCACACCATTCATCGTTGCCATGAAGCAAAATCAATACATCAGACTCCTGCATCTTTCCAACCACTCTCTCACGCCCTGACTTACCAGTAAGAGGATCTTTTTCAAGACGTCCGTGCGCGAGTAGCACATCACTCATACCCAAATACTTCAACGCTTCAATCGTCAGATCATCCAATGGGGCACCATATGCATGAATACGTATCTGGTCTCTAGCCTGAGGGTATTTTTGGAATAAGGGGACCAACGCATTCAGGATGGTTGACAATGAACGGTCATTTGCAAGAGAGCCAAAATGGCATAAATTTAATTTATCTGAATAGACATGGGGTTTGGCTGCGTTTAAACCGCCTGGAGGTTCAGCCCCAGGAAGCACCATAAAACCATGTGCGTTACCTGAGATATTTAAGTTTGAATTTCGTATCTTTGCATAATGTAAAGCACCATCAGTAAACCACCAGACTTGATCAGCATACTTGGCTAGTTGCTGCTCTAAATAATATCTAAAGCGAGCATCACGATTCTGAGGCTTTTCAAATCCCTGGTCATTTGGGTCCTTGCGAATCACCAACGGATCATGAATCTCGGCGATCCAGGTGGCGCCTGTCCACTTTTTTAACCAAAGACCCGCTAGGTGTGCGGACCATGCTCCCCCAGTACTAAAAACCAAATCTACCTTTTTAGCCTTTATAAGGCTCAACCCATGCATAAAAGCTGGCATAGCCCAAGACCATTGGCTTGAGTACCCTAGGCATAGTTTTTCTAAACCAATCAATGGCGCCAAGAGAATCGACACTGTCCTGGTTAAGACTTTATAAATAATGCCGCGGCCGTATTGATTTGCAATCCAATGGCGGAAATCAAACCGAAAGGCAGCAGGGCCCCACGCCAGGAACTGACGATGTGGAAAGCGCTGATCTTTCATTCCGGTAATAGCACTAAAAACAATCGGCTTAATTCCCTCGCTAAGCAAGTAAGGCATTTTATCGGTAATGGTTTGACTGGATGCGCGACCATCCATATTGAATCCATGCGACAAAATCAACCACGATTTTTTTGCAGGCATTGCGCTGATATTTTTAGTCAAACTCAGTTTTACTCAGCTTTAATTACCAGCAACAATGGACATGACTGCCATTCGCACTGCAATTCCAAAGGTGACTTGATTCAGAATGACTGACTGTGGGCCATCAGCTACAACAGAGTCAATTTCAACGCCCCGATTCATTGGACCAGGATGCATCACGATGGCATCTGATTTTGCTAAAGCCAAACGCGCAGACGTGAGACCGTATTGATTAAAGAAGGCATCGCCTTCGGGCACTTGACCCGCCTCCATGCGCTCCTTCTGGATGCGAAGCGTCATTACTACATCCACATCCTTTAAGCCCTCTTCCATGCTATGGAAAACCTTCACACCCAGCATATTGAGATTGCTTGGTAGCAAACTTTCTGGGCCAATCACGCGAATTTCCTCGCATCCTAAAGTGGTTAATGCATGAATATTGGATTTGGCCACACGACTATGCACAATGTCGCCAACAATCGCTACTTTTAAGCCTTTGAAATTCTGCTTAAAGTGCCGCATCGTATACATATCCAACAAACCTTGTGTTGGATGCTGATTACTGCCATCGCCTGCATTAATTACATGGACATGTGCAGGCACATGATTGGCAATTTCAATGGGTGCTTTAGAGGCTCCATGACGCACCACAAAAATATCAGCCTGCATTGCCACCAAGTTATCAATCGTATCTAACAAACTCTCACCTTTGGCGGTAGAAGAGGTGGAAATATCTAAATTAATAACATCGGCAGATAAACGTTTCGCTGCAATTTCAAAAGTAGTGCGGGTGCGAGTTGAATTTTCAAAAAAGAGATTGAAGACGCTCTTGCCACGTAGCAGGGGAACTTTTTTGACTTCACGTGAAGGATCGGTAATGCTGACAAACTGCTTAGCAGTGTCCAAAATATGGAGGATTTGCTCCTTTGGAAGACCCTCAAGGGTCAGCAGGTGGGTTAACTCGCCAGCCGCATTGAATTGGTTGACTAAGTTCATTCTTCACGCTCCTCAAGCTGAAAGCTGAACTTGCCAGCCAGATCTTTTTCTAATACCAGTATTTGCTCTTCCGGAATCTGAAGCTCTTCACCCACAAAATTGGCACATACCGGTAATTCGCGCTTGCCTCGATCTGCCAAGACCATTAAATCTACTTGTGCTGGTCTACCAAAATCAAACAACTCATTGAGCGCTGCTCTGACTGTTCTACCAGTAAACAACACGTCGTCAATCAAGATCACGTGCGCACCATTGACATCAAAAGGCAAATCGGTAGACATCGTGC
>CAIMPQ010000206.1 GCA_903843315.1 uncultured beta proteobacterium | reverse complement strand
TTTTTCTAGACTTGGTAGAGCACGCCGGATAATCATTTTATAAAATAATTTATGTAGAAATTGCTTGGAAATCCACGTCCTGCCGCTATTATATTTGTCTGAATGACAATCCGCATAACATTTAACTTTGGAATTTTGATTTGCGTATTTTCGAAGATTAAGTATTTCCCAACTTTGTGCTCCATGAAAAAGTATAACATCTGGCTGAAATGAATTTAATGTTTTCATAAGGCCCTGGAGTGCTCTAACTTTTCTTGAAATTCGTATTGGTAAAAACTTTTTATATGGCAATCTAATCAGCGGTACGCCATCAATTGTTAATGATTTACCGGCTTGAGTTTGAACACTGTGTGTGTGTTTGTCGATTGCTTCTGTCGAGGCTATAACGATAACTTCATGCCCATCCTCTACATTTTGACTAACAAGAATGTTTTCTTGATAAGTTAATCCATCTGTAAAAATACTTGGGCAAATGTGGGCTATTCGCATAACTTCTAAAATCTCACAAATATTGGATTATAATGGAATCAGTATTTAAAAATAGCAACAAGCTATAAATTTACTACTAGAGAATCATTGTATCTCAAAAGCGTATTACGTAAATGCCATACCCTAATGGGGCTACTAAATCAGCACTCCAAATTCCCTTGCACTATTTGATTTTAAATATAGCTCAATTATTATATGAATGCAGTATTTTACTGGTGGTATCCTAAACTATAAAACTATATTTTCCCTAGTTGTCCCAAATTTGGTTCCGTTGAATGGTCTGCGCCATGATGCTTGTTAGCCAATTTCTTTAAACCACGCAACCACTGCTCTAAAACTAGTGATGCCATCGCAAATGGCTCCATGCGACGTAAATGATCAAATCCACTTTTAAATTTTGATGGCGCCGTCGGGTCCAAAATGCATCGTGATACTAATTCTCCTTCCTCAAGATCCATGGAATAACGCTCGAACAGTTGCCGAGTCCAACTCCGCCACGGCGGCGAGAATCCACGCTTACGTCGATCAAGTACTTCTCTTGGAAGAATTCCTTCAAGTGCTTTCTTTAATAATACTTTGTGTCCAAGTCCCAAATCACATCGTGATTTTCTTAAACCGATGACTAATTCAGCGAGACGATAGTCGACGAACGGCACCCGCGCTTCCACACTACATGCCATACTAAGACGATCGACTTGACCTAACCCATTGGATCGAAGATATGTGGCACAGATACGCTCGGTCAGTGAGACCTCCAGATCAGACCAATACTGACTGCCGGTGAACGACTGAGCGGGTTCCGCTTGCGTATCACGTAATGCCGCCCCAGAAATTGAGTGAAGATCCCGTTCAGCCACTTGAAAGTCCCTAATTGTATCCCAAAAAACAAGCCGATCAGGATCAACAGATATATCTCTTTTCCACGCGCGCAGACCTGCTAAGAGACCAGCACCATCCGCAATCCAATTGATTGATCCCACAATACTTAGGGGCGGTCGTCGAACCCCGAGATAGCTCAAAATCCCTACTTGGCCCGCAAGCAATAACCTCTTTCGCTTATTGAATGCTAATGCTTCTCTAGTCCAACCATAGCCCCAAAACAACTCGTCTGCGCCAAGACCAGACATCATAACCCGAACTCCATGACTATGAATGAAGCGCATTAAAGAAAAAAGAGCAGATCCGGCGATATCCGAATTTGGCTCGTCGCGAGACAAGCACATTTCTGGAAAGTCATGAACTATTGAGCCTGCATTTAATTCAAGACGATGACACGAAATACCCATTTTCGAAGCAAATTCCATAGCCATGCCACTTTCATCTTGCCAAGCATTTCCGGGATACCCAATTGTAAACGCATGAACTGGCTGATCTGCATTTTTCTTAGTTAGCAAAGCGATCGCCGACGAGTCAATCCCTGAAGACAAGCCGACGCCGATAGGGACATCCGAGCGGCTAGTTAACCTACCAACACACGCTATTTCATCGCAAACAAGTTCTACTGCATCTCCTTCAAGCGGCGGAGCATCTTCAAGACGCCAGTAGACTCGTTCATTAAATTGCCATCGATCAAGATCAATCTCGATAATAGATCCAGCAGGAACCTTGCGAACACCAAGGATCGGGCATTGGGGTTCTGGAATAAAGCCCCAGTGGTAATAAGTCCGCACAGCATCCGTATCAAGCTCGATTGGTACTACACCCGCCTCAACTAAGGCAGAAAGTTCACTTGCAAATACGATACGGTTAGAGGACTCGGCAATTAAAAGAGGCT
>CAIMPQ010000205.1 GCA_903843315.1 uncultured beta proteobacterium | reverse complement strand
CCACATTGGATCTGCTGGCGGTAACTTGCCACCTCCCTTGCAAGTGTCGCCTTTATAAGTCATGCCGCCACCTATGGCCTTAAAGAGGCTCACTGAAGCTCTTAATTGATCAAACTTCGCATTAATTGCCGCATCTTCAGCTGTAAATACAGAACGCTGGATTTCATAAAGCTGTACATAGTCCATGCCGCCCAACTCTACAACCCGTGCGCTCATTGTTGCCAGCTTTTGAGCCTGAAGGCGGGCTTGATTTGAATAACCATAACCTTCTGCTGTGTAATGAATACCAGATAATGAGCTTTCGACATCGCGTAAAGCTGCTAATACAGTGGCTGCATAGGTTTCCAGCATCTCCACATTCTTCGCATCAGCAACACGCTCTTCAGCTCTGCGCTTACCGCCATCGAATACGTGAGCTACGATCGATGCACCAAAGTTATAGAAGAAACTTTGTGGAGAGGTAATCGTACTTAAAGCAAAGCTGCCGTAGCCACCACCCCCGGTTAAAGCAAATGAGGGCAATATATTGGCGCGCGCTGAATATAAATCTGCCTGCGAGCTCTCAAGCATCGCTTCAGCACGACGGATATCTGGACGACGGCATAACAATTCTGAAGGAAGTCCAGGTTGCACTAGTGCCACATTCAAAGACTCTAAAGTTTCCATCTTGACTTTAATTGAGCTAGGCGTTCTGCCCATCAATGTTGCCAAACGATTGATGGCATCATCACGCTGTAATTTTTGCGAGACAACCAAAGCTTCGGTATTGTTTTGTAAGATTAACTGCTGTGAGAGGTCAATTAAGGTGGAGTCCCCCATATCTAAGCGTCTTTTGAGGCCTTTACTAATCTTCCGAATCTCAATGAGATTTCTTTCCCCCACTACGATCCGCTCATTTAAAGAAAGCACCTGAAAGTAATTAGTGGCAACATCTCCAACCAAACTCAGGGCAATCGCATCGCGACTGAATTCACTTGCTAAGGCTTGTGAAATAGCAGACTGAGTATTAAAGCCCTTCTTACCCCAAATATCGACCTCGTAACTAGCCAGTGCACCAAGCTGATACGACGACCGACTCTGCCATTGGGTGGTAAGGCCAGCAGAACCGATACCAGCACTAGGTGCCTGGATCGCATAAGCAGGAACTAAATCAAGCACCGGAAATAGTGCTGCATTTACTACGTCTACTTGTGCGCGTGCTTGTGTCACTCGCGCGATAGCAACGCGCAAATCAAAATTATTGGCAATAGCTATGTCAACGAATTCATTTAACTCATCACTACCAAATTCTTTCCACCAGAGCTCTGTTGGCGGTGGAAGTCGTTCATTGGTAGCGGTCTTAAAATATTTTGGCAGCCAAGTGACATACTCATCTCCTGCGGGCGCATCAGTCGTTTTCACAATAGGAGCAGTACACCCGCTCAACATCAACATGATTGATGCGAAAAGTGTGACGAATACCACTCGAAAATATTGCAATGTTGAGACCAAAAAGAGATTTACCCCGCATGGACCAAGAGCAAAATGCCCTTGTATTTACCAATGGACCAATTAAAACAAGCATGTGAGGCCTTGAAATGGGACGCAACGACCGATTTCGTAAGGCTCTTCTACCAATGGTTTCTGGGAGATGCCTACTAGAGGCTTAGTAGGGATGAGTAAAAGCTTGGAATTACCATTATAAATCAATGGCTTAGCCTAAATTTTTAAACTCTAGGCTTAGGATGGGGCGCTATTTTTTGGGAGCGATGCCAAGTGAAGTCTTGTAAAAACATACAAATCCAAGCGGTTTGCTACCCCTAGCTTGGAGTAAATGGCGGTCAAATGATTGCGTAAGGTAAATTCACTGATAAACAAGGTAGCTGCAATATCACGCAATGGCAATCCTTCACCATCCAAGATGGCCCTCAAAATACCTTTCTCTCGATCCGTGAGTTTAGCAATGGGGTTAGATTCAGGAGAAAAGCTTTCATTGCGCTTCTTGGATAACTCTCCAACAATTCTAGAAGTCGTAAAGCGATCAAGCCACAACTCACCCTCATGAACTTTTTGCAAAGCTTTGGAGAATTGTGCAGAGTCAGTATCGGGACCGAGAATGCCGCGAATGCCAGCCAAAACCCAATCGTCCATGAGTTCACGATTCGCTAAGGTGCTAATAATGATGACTGGTGAATCACAATATTCTCCAAGCTCACGCAAACTATCGGAAACCTTCACATCAGTTTGGAGCAGGATCAGATCAATCTTGGTATCCAGTTGACGAATCGCTTCAATAGCTGTTTCAACAGAATAGACAGAGCGTATCAAATTACATTTGGAGTCTGCTGCAAGCAAAGATTGCAAGGCATCCTGAATCAGTCGGTGTTGACTGATAAGCAAAATGTTAATTTTTGAAGATTCACTCATGTTGAGAAAAGGCCTATCTATAAATTAATACAAACTTTGAAATTTTTCCCTAAACATCCCACGGGCAGCTATTTTCATTAATTCTTCGCTGGTATCAGCATCGACCTGGTAGACAGCAAACCCCATTCTAATTGAAAGCATCACAGCCACATTATTTATCAGGAGTGGTGCCTGAATTCTAGTGCGCAATGCCTCTACTACCTCTAGAGCAACGACAGCGGAGTCAACCCATCCTACGATCAGAGCAAATTCATCTTGAGCTTGACGGGTAAGGATATCCCCTTCCATCAACCCCTCTTTAATGCGCATGGTGAATGCAGTCAAAATCAGTTTTTCAGACAAGCCCTCATTTGCTTTAAGCAACTCCCGCAAATTTCCAAACTCTATAAAAAATAAGATGAAATGGGCTTTGGATTGGTCTGCACGGTGCACTGCTTGCTTAAGATTGCTTAGTAGACTATGCCTACTAGAAATGACTTCTATTGGATCTAGGGTCTGCGCTTGTGGCAAGTCAGGGGTATCAAGAGTTGCCTCAGCTGTTTTACGCTTAGTCTTTGCATGAAGGTATAAGAAGCCACCAAACAAGAACAACGCAATCACAACATAGGTAATAGGCGAAGAAAACAGACTGCTAGCAGCAGATGAATTGGGATGCTCATTAAAAACAAAATGAGGGCTAAGCGTCTTAACGGGGCTCACTAAATTGGTTTGCAGATAAAACTGTGCAATGCGCTGCCATCTCTCCAGGTTAATCTCGCCTATAGGCCGCGTCTGTGCACCAATCAATTCGCGAACCTGTTCAGCTTCGATTTTCAACTCTGCAGCGTTGCGTTTAATTTGTTCTGTCTTTAACAATACTTCTATTGCATAGTCAGGGTTATCTAAAGCATATTTCCACCCTCTGACTGACGCACTGACAAAACGCTGCACAAGGTTTGCATTTTGCTGGGCAAAGTCAGTGGTGGTAAAAAGGCTATCCCCATAGAAGTTCACCCCAAGATTTGATGGGTTCACAATGGAGTAAGGAGTTTGCATTTTTTCACGGACAAAGAAATCATCCAAGAGTGAAATAGAGATTGCAGACGCCTTGCCAGATACAAAGTCACTGACCGGATTGATTTCGTCTTTGACGTCAATATGTTCAACATCTCTAAAGGAAAGCCCCTGCCCCATTAGATAGGCATAGATCTCAGGCACTTGGGTAACGGATTGAAGTATGAGCTGACCTTCTTTGAGGGTAAACAGCTCATTGCCAATTTGAGGCTTAGTTAACAGCACGTTTGCAGACTTTTGAAAAATATCGGCTACTACGGTAATGCGCTTTCCTTCAAGGCTAGCGAGTGCTAAGGAGGCATTACCAATTCCAAAATCAGCTTTCTGATCCAGCACATTCTGAATCAAAGTTTGATTATTTTTAGTTCCGGGAATAATTTGGAGTTCTATCTTTTCATCCCGATAGAATCCTTTTTCCTGGGCCACATAAAATCCCGCAAATTGAAATTGTGGCAAACCAGAGATTTGCAACTTAATGGAATCCGATCCAGCATTCGCAACAGCATAAGCAAAAAGAGCTGGGATACAAGCCAGTAATTGAATTACTTGAATTAAGCACTTTCGCCTCGTGAATAAGCCATTGATGAACATGGCCTCTAGCGTTCCTTTAATAACTCAATCAATTCCTCAGGAAGCATTGGACGGGCAAAATAAAAGCCCTGACAAAACTCGCACTGAAATTGACGTAAATAGTCGTATTGCGCTTTATTTTCTATACCCTCAGCGACTGATTGCACGCCCAGTTTCTTAGCAAACAACAGTATTCCTTCAACAATCTTCTGGTCATAAACATTATTAGCCAAATCCCGTACAAAGGATTGGTCAATCTTGATGTAACTAATATCCAATTTCTTGAGGTAGGCAATCGAAGAGTGCCCAGTACCAAAATCATCTAGGCAAAATTGAATACCGGCAGAGCGCAATTCAAATAGGGAGTTGATGACTTGACGGTCATCATCTAATAACATTCCCTCAGTAATCTCTAAGAGTATTGAGCGTGTGGATACCTCTTTTTCCTGCAATAAATTGAGCCAATTTTTAGTAATGTGGGGATCAAGCTTTAATTGCTGGGGAGATAAATTCACGCTAATTTGAAAACCCTCAGGCAAAACATTGCGCCACTTCTTTAAAAAATTAACAGTTTCAGTAAATACAAAATTACCAATTTCAACGATTAGGCCCGCTTCCTCGGCAATAGCGATAAATTCCTGCGGCTTAATTTCACCATCTTCCGGGCTAATCCACCGAATCAGAGCCTCGGCTTTCATAAATTGCCCTGAGCCGACATCCATGACTGGCTGAAAGCGCATCGCCAATTGCTTGGAATTAATTGCTTCACGGATTTCTCGAGCAAACACCCTTCTTTTTCCTACCACCTCACCCAATGGCCTGGAATAGAAGATGAGCTGATTGCCGCCTAAAGACGCAGCTTCCATACGCGCTGCATTCGCATGGACCAAGAGCTCTTCAACGCTAGAACTATCATTGGGGAAAATCGCCATTCCCAGACTAATTCCAACCGATAATTTGCGCTGTGAAAGTGCTACTGATCCAGAAATCGAATCTAAGATTTTGTAAGCCACATGGGTCAGATTCTTAATCTCATGCTGCTGGGAAATTAAGACAGCAAATAGATTATTTTCTAAGCGAGAAACGGTATCTGTCGTTCTGACGCAATCTGTTGCTAGTTTGCCTATTTGTACCATCAACTCATTAGCCACAGGCTGGCCATAGGCATCAATAATGGTATCGAGCTTATCAATTGAAAAGCAGACGACCGCAAAAACAAAGTTATCCCTTTTTGCACGGTGCATTTCCGTCAGGATGCGATCTGAAAATACAAAAGAGTTCGGCAAAGAAGTTAAATCATCAAAAGCAGTCAGTTTGGAAGATGCCTCTCCCGCCTGATTGATCGAGTTAGTGGCATTCCCATCTGCAGCAACTGAAGCGTAGTCAATGACATCACCCAAGTCAGTTGCCAATGTATGAGTATTAATCTCGGGCGTAGTATGCATCCCTTTAATCAAATCCCGTTTTGCTAAATAACGCAATCGTAAAAAAGCAAATAGCATGGCTGCAAATGCACTGATAGTGATGCCAGATATCCAAGTAAATGTTTTATTTTTTTCAATATAACTATCTAGATAGGCAGGTGTGAAGCTGGTATAGAGCTTCCAAGATTTCCCAGCAACCGGAATAATGGTTTCATTTACTACCAGCAATCCAGCATGGGCCGACTGTGTAATCTCTTTATAGTGCGCAGACTCATAGATCAGACTTGCTGGCGCACTCTTCGTTTCTAGGGTTTCAATTCTGACTTTCATGCCAGAGTCCTGCTCTATCTTTAATCTTTCGGCCAGATATGACTTTCGAAGAATTAAAAATAACCAACCTATTAACTTGGGATGCCCAACCAACTTGGTTTGCATTTGGGAGTCGTAATTACCGATGGGGTAATAGAATATTTGCCCATCGGCCTTAGGAGTATTGAGTCTAAAACTCACTTCCAATAGATCAGAGGCGACTACCTGACCCTCCCCTATGGGTTGTTTGAGAACGTCAAAAAATGTGGGATTAATTGGCACCTCTTTCGTCACAGGGATTAAGGTCCCATTCGGTACCGAGCAAAGACTAGAAATTTTATTTTGCGGTAGTGGCGGATCTAAAGAGATTGCAGGTATGAATCCGATCTCGTTGATGCCCGTATTGACATTCTGGAATCGTTGGCTTTGGCAAAACAGCAAAAAACGCTCGTCAAAGTTTTCGGCATGGCCTTTATCTAAAACCTCGGCACCACTTCTTAGGGTATTAATATATAAATTAATGCGCCTCTGAATTTGCTCACTCAGAATACTCGTTTGGCTATTGAGGTGCTCTTGCAAGCTTTCGACAAGCTTCTTCTCAAGTAAATAACTTGAAAATTGGGATATCAATAGGCCAATAATAAAAACTAAGGCGGATAACCAGAAAGTTTTAATTTGTCTATTCAATTACAAAGATCTCACGTTCATGTATTGGAGAATAACCTATAGCAAAATAAGGTCAATTGATGGATCTCTTCTGAACGCATTTTAGACGGTAAATATCCAGTTTTACTGAATTCTACTTACCTTATAGCTAGGTTTACGAGCAAACCTATCGCTCTCTTGCCCTCGTATCCTGAACACATCGAAAGCCAATGTACACCACAGCAATCTCTCCTGGTTTAGATTCCAGATCGGATTCTTGCTGCCTTTCAGGCCCGTACCACCAGGAAGCGCCCCTAGTAATATAACCACCGTTTCTTTCGGTAGCCGTCCATTCCCAGACATTCCCACCCATGTCATACATTCCATTAACACCTGGCTTTGTGCTACCAGCCAGTACATGACCAGTTCCGCGATTGAGAGCGCCTGGTGGCGCAAGCCCTTTGTAATCACCACAGCCACTTAAGCAATGAGAAGCTTGGGGAGTGCTGCCTCCCGGAAAAGGATAACGTTGACCTTTGACAAACCCACCAGGTGGAGTAGACCTTTGTTCTAAGAATGCAGCAGAAGTCCATTCAGCATCCGTAGGCAAACGCTTGCCGTAGTAACGACAAATCGATTCTGCTTCTTTCTGATTGAGGTGTACTGCGGGTTCAGAATCATTAGCGGGAACGCCATAAGGCATTTTCCAGGTCCACCCTTTCTTTTGCACAAAGCCCGCTTCATAAGAAAGGCCCCCGCCATTTTTTTCAGCCTGACTCGTAAAGCCGGTTGCATTAGCAAAACCGTTGACATCTGCAATCGTCACTTCCGTTTGATCCCAAGCAAGATT
>CAIMPQ010000204.1 GCA_903843315.1 uncultured beta proteobacterium | reverse complement strand
TAGTGTGTTTATTTGGCATGATTCAAGGTAGCTTTGTTGAGCTCATTGGTGTGCGTCCTGCGATCAAAATTAAATCGGAGTTTGGTTGGATTATGTCCACCATCGCTCTTGGCATCATCTTCAAAAACGTGGCGGAAAATATCTGGGGTCGTGATGCATTGCCATTCCCATCCCCTTTACCAATGGAGCCGATGACCTTCTTGGGCGCGAATATTTTGCCAATGGAAATTTTGGTGGTCTTTGGTGCTCTGGCAATGATGCTTCTGGTTGAATTTTTTAACCGGAAGACAATTTACGGTAAAGCAGTGGTAGCAACCGCAAACGATCGCGATGCTGCTGGCCTCATGGGCATCAATACCAGCATGGTCATTACCTTCTCTTATGCTCTATCTTCCCTGACCGCTGCATTTGCTGGCGTGTTGATTGCGCCGTTGACCTTGACAGGTGCAATGATGGGTGGCGCCTTAGGTTTAAAAGCTTTTGCGGTTGCGATTATTGGTGGCTTGTCTAGTGGTATGGGGATTATTGTGGGCGGCTTGATTTTAGGAATTGTAGAAACTGCCACTGGCTTTTATATTTCTACTGGCTATAAAGATGTGCCTGGTTTGATCTTGCTATTGCTCGTTCTAGCTTACAAACCATCTGGCCTCTTTGGTAAATCTGCAATTAAGAAAGTTTAATGATGAAATTGAAGTCACACATCCCTCTATTCATTGCGATAGTCGGCCTCTTTTGTTTGCCGCTATTTATCCATAATCCGTATTACATTCACTTAGCTGAAACGATTCTGATCTACACCATCTTGTTGTTTGGATTGGATATCGTGGTGGGCTATATCGGTCAAGTGTCATTAGGGCATGCCGCTCTGTTTGGAATCGGTTCCTATACTGCTGGGGTTTTGTACTTCCACTTTGGTTGGACGATCTGGGGAACTATTCCTGCATCCATTGTTGTAACTGCCATCTTCGGCGGTATCTTGGCATTGCCAGCTTTGAAGGTGATTGGACCTTATCTGGCGATGGTGACCTTGGCATTCGGTACGATTGCCCAGATTCTGATTAATGAAATGACTTGGCTTACTGAAGGTCCTTTAGGAATCAAAATTCCTAAGCCTGATTTAATGGGTGTACCAATGTCCAAAGCAGAATACTTCTGGTTGGTTTCTGCAGTCCTCATTATTTCTTTGATCGTAGTGGATCGTTTTGTGAAGTCACAAATTGGTCGCGCTTTCGAGGCGTTACGGGATAGCCCAATTGCCTGTGACTGTATGGGCGTCTCGGTCTATCGCTTTAAGGTAATCGCATTTGTGATTAGCGCCGGCTTTGCTGGTTTGGCTGGTTGCTTGTATGCCTACTCAGAACAATATATTTCTCCAAACACTTATAACAATGAGCTGGCAGTTCTGTTCTTGCTCGGCATCATCATGGGTGGCCGTAAGTCACGTCTGGGTGCAGTGATTGGTGCGGCCATTATTGTGCTGTTACCAAAACTCTTGGATGACATCAATCTCTTCCGGATCGTTGCTTCGATTATTGCAATCGTAGTAGTGGCTGGCGCTGCAATGGCTTTATCCAAACAGCTTACCACCCCAAGACGAGTAGCGATTCCGATAGCAGGTGTGGTTGGTTTGGCAGCTTTCTCATTTTGGTTGAATAGCATCTCTGACTGGCGCTTAAGTATTTTCGGCTTCATGATTTTGCTCGTGGTGTACTACTTGCAAAACGGTATTGTTGGTTTTGCGAAGAGTTTTTACCAATCGATGGTTGGT
>CAIMPQ010000203.1 GCA_903843315.1 uncultured beta proteobacterium | reverse complement strand
GTTTATTGGGAACCTGATGGTGTGCTGCTGTACCCATCACCGCAGCATTGGATGTTGCGTTCCAAGTGCCCAACATATTGGGAGTGGTCTGCGCTAATGATAGGACAGGAATAAAACCTACAACCAATAGTAGCGATTTGAATTTCATTTAACTCTCCTTAATATTGAGTTGTCATAATACCTAAGGTGGTAGTCTAGCTAGAGGCTAAAGCAACTCAAAATATTATTGGATTTATCTTACATAATTCTTTTAGAAAAAAAATGACACTTAAATACTAGCTATGACGCAATGCAAATGTCGCTTAATGGCTGATTTGAGACTTTGAGGTAAATTCCTTATCCTTATAACAGTCACTTCTAGACCCATCGCAGACGGAGAAAGAAAACCGCCCGAAGGTGGTTTTGATGTTTCTTGGTGGCCCGTGGCAGAATTGACTAAGGCCTAGGTTGTAATACTCTAGGAGCCACTAAGGTCTGTCTTGTTGTGAATTTTGGCCATACAGGACAAGCAATGCCGCCATGACAGGAATCGTTGTTGCGAACATGGCTATTCCAGACCCCGCAAGATTAATTGCAGATGGATCAATCGTAATAGGTCGCAACATTACTGGTATCTCAAATGCCAAATACAACAAAATTGGCGGCAAAAAGAAATTAGGATTCTGGGGGACTGATATATGTTTCATTGCTTGATCACTATTAGCAAACAGCCCAACTACTGCTGCAATCATTCCAGTGTTGATAAACCAACCAATAAAATTGGATAGTGGCACACCAAAGTACGCACCTCCATCACGCCATATCCATAAACCCTTAACGGTTGACATGAAAGGGTCGTTCGAAAAATCGTGCGTGGTCATAGCAAGGGCAGCAAAAATAGTCACCCCAAGCCATCTCATTCCATGAACCTTGTTGGATAGGCCCCCTACGAGCACCCTTCCCATGATGAAACAGGCATATCCCAGAGAAAAATAACTTACCATGACCATAATTGGCACACCCAGTACCATAGGGCCATTGATCGCATCAGGATAGTAATAATTGCAATACAAATATTGGAAATTAACGCCAAGTACCTCTACAAAACCGCCAAACAGGGCACTAAATAAAAACATCTTGATGGTAGTTCGCCATCCAGCCCACATACTGCAATGAATTAAACACAGAACAACTGCAATATTTGAGACGGCATAGGCCATTAAAGGAGAATGATGTGCAAATGGATAAAGGCCAAAGAAAAGACAAAGCGCTAACAAAATCCAACACATGATCATTTTCATTTAATCCCCCCTTACTAGTCTTCAACTCTAATATATTAGTATTTTCAGGAAATCTCAAATAAAAACCACCTGACGGTGGCTTTTATTAACATTCCAATATTAATGAATCTATTTCAATTAGCGTAAATTATCGCTATTCTGCACCTTAAAAAAGGCTAAGCAAGTGACAAAAAGCATTGTTACAAGAGATACAAGCCCTAGAGTTTCATAGAGCGCCTTTAAAGGCCAAACTTGAGAGCTTGCATCCGTCACGCTACCAGTGGGTGCAAAAGTTGCTCCCGTAATTGCTCCGAGAAAAATAGCTCCATAGTAAGCAGTAGGAAGATACCACCATGACTTCGAATTGTCAGACGGATCATTGTCCGCCTGTTTTGTACGCATCAAATAGACCGCCCAAAATTGGAAGACGGTATATACACAAAGAAACCATCCGAGAAAATTAGAAAATGGGACTCCAAAGTAACTGCCTCCATCGCGCCAAATCCATTGATGCATCACAGTCGATGACAAGGGATCAATACTCATATCCCACATCACCATAATGAAGCTTGCAATGACGGGAATGGCAAAGATTGAACGTGAATCAATTTGTCGATCAAACTTATCTAAAAGCACATGGGCTAAAATCCAAGCGATATAAGCAACCCCGAAATAAGCGGGCATGATCATTACAGGGACAGTTCCCAGTTTTGGTCCTAATTCTGCCGTGTACACATAGTGCCCAAATGGGAATCCTGTAGCGATACTGAGTGACTCGTAGCACCAACTAACAATACAAGTGATTACAAATAAGGCGCCGAGCTTGCGCCAACCTAGCTGGTGTGAGCCATGTATTAAGGCAAAAAGTAATCGAGCAAGAGTACAAGCAATACCCAAGATACCTGCAAAACTAACTGTAAACGGCATTACGGCAAGGATGGAAAGAGCAGCAGTTAGGATGACCAAGATCCAAAGAATTAATACACGATTTTTGTCAGACATAATCATTCCACGAAAAAATTGAGATATTTAGTCACTAAATCAGCTCTAGATTGATGGATAACTAGCTACCATTATCCCTCCAAATATTTGGAAATACTCTATCTTAAGACCTCATCCATACGCTGCTCCTTATTAAAGATCCCTTAAAAACCAGTTATAACTCCCGCCTAAAGACCAATTGAGAATACTTGATTAACCGCTTCTGGCCGATTTGAGTCATTTGGGTCAAATCAGGTAATTAGGCGCTTCTCGACCCCTAGCGGACTGTCAAAGAGCTCAACACAATCTAAGTTACAAACAGCTAATCACGGTAACTTTGCGCTAAGGCCTTGAAATGACCTTCTTCCAGATTAAATGCTTCGGTAATGATGGGTTCAAAACATATTCCCGCATGTAAATTTATTTCAAGCACCGCTTCCTCATGAGTCCACTGTTTTTTGTAAGTACGTGAATTTACCAAAGCATCATAGGTATCAACAATCGTCAGAATACGCGCTGCCAGTGGAATAGCTTTACCTTTAAGGCCATGAGGATAACCTGATCCATCCCAACATTCATGGTGAGCTACCGCCATCTCAATCGCTTTATTAATCAACTCAGTTTGAGTGCTCAGCTTTTCCTTTGACGCAATCAGAATAGCCTCTCCGAGATTAGTATGGGTCTTCATAATGATCGCCTCTGCCATGGTGAGTAGTCCGGCTTTTTGAAAGATTTCACTCGTAATGCCAGATTTACCAATATCGTGAAAAACAGCTGCTTCAAATATCAAATCAATATCCTGATCCATAAGTTGATCTCGATAATGACCCATGTCTCGTAAGCGCAAAGCCAAGACTTTGGTGTAGTGCTGCGTTCTAAGTGCATGCTTTCCTGTTCCACTATCGTGATTCAGTGCCAGGGCATATAAGTTAGTAAGCATCTGTGAGGTAATTTTCAAATTCAATGAACTCATAGTATTCAAACAGAAAAATCCATTCCAGGCTAGTACCTCTTTCTATTGACCGCGCAGGGCCTATTAGCTTAAATACCTAGCTAAGTCCGTTATGGGATAGAGAGCAGACTTTTGCCTAGATTCATGCCAGCACGCACTTCTTGGCCGATTAGAGTCATTTGATAAACCCTCAATGCTTTTAATTGATGCGGTATGCATAAGACTCCAACTAAAATTTATAGCCGATACCGAGCAAAGCATTGGAGGAATATGCTCCAAGAGATTTATTATTGGTGCCTGTAGTGTAGGCAACATGGTCGTAACTAAAAGGTTCTGAAGTCGAAAATTCATGGTTTCTGTAGGCCGTAAAATTGGTCTCAATAAAACCATACCAGTTACCAGCAAAAAATTGTTTATAGCCAAGCCCAAGCGAGTAACCTGACAACAAAGTAGAACCTTGGTTACCGCCATCACTAATGGTTATTTTCGCTCTTGAATACCCTACTTTTGCATATATTGCTTTATCGTCATCTATAGCGTAGCCAGGTGCTAAAAATAAATTCCATGATCTTGTCATCGCAATGGTGCCCATAACTCCAGCATCAGTCATATTTTGAGTAGACTGGCTAAATGGACTGTATTCTGCGCCAATGCCCAATAAAAATTGATTGGTTAAGGCGTAGGTATATCCTAAAGTCATGGTTCCTGCAAACCCAGTAGAATTATTAATTACTGGATTAGGCCTTGGAATAGAAACTCCATTGGGTGGGTAGGACGAAGCAGGCAGTGTATCTACAACATTGAGGATTGAAAATCCGGTACTCTCATAGCCAGCGCCAACTTGACCATAAAATCCTTCAAATCTGGATTGAGCATTACAAATTGAATTTACACCACTCAAAATTACAAAACTAGTGATGTAACAAAGATATCTGGCTAGGCGCTGAATGCTCTTGGCTATGTACTTAAAATAAATTGATTTATTCTTCAATGACTAAAATCATCTGTACTAGCATGGTGTATCTCCATTTGTAATCCGTAAAACTCGATGTCATGATCACTTACTCTTTATAGGCTAGTTATTAATCTATAGATATAGATAGAAACCTAGTGTAGTGCCAATGTCTGCTGCTGGCCGATTTAAGCCATCTGAATCAATTTGAGAAATTAGGCGCTTCTCGACCCAAAGCAGACGCTTAATAAACTCACCCGAAGATAATTTTGGTG
>CAIMPQ010000202.1 GCA_903843315.1 uncultured beta proteobacterium | reverse complement strand
TATTGCGGTGGAAGGGGGCCCGCAAACAAGCGGTGCAGGATTCGCATTTCAAGTAAGGCCCACCCACCAAGACCCATCCCCCAAACTAAATATCCAAAGCCAGGAAATCCAATTGCATCTAAGGCCGCACCTCCAACAAGCCCCCCGGGAACAATTGGCAAATACAAGGCTGGAGTTACCTGGTCATTGGGTATATTCCCCATGGATAAAAGATGAACTACACGCCATGCGATGATTACTTGGATCAGGAGGGAGAGGATTGTTAATGCATAGCCGAAGAGGACATACTCCGGAAACCTGGGAAGAATTAATGCAACAGCCAAAAGGGTGCTAATGGGTAGATAGGCCATCATAGGCCCTAAAACGGGATTTAAGAATTTCTCTTTTATTGCTGCCGGATATAGAACGGCCTTAATACTCCAAAGCGCAGTTAGAAGGCATAGAATAAGCACACCAAGACTAAGAAGAGCCATTTCCATCAATTGGGTGGAGATATTACTTACATAGGCGAACTTTCGCCAGGCAAATGAAAGGCTAAGCAAGCCAAGTGGCATACCAAATAATCCTGGATGTAAGCGCCTAAGCCAGTTTGGCTGTTTCTCTCTTTGCATGATTGTTTTTATAGTTATTTGTTGAACATGAAGAATACTGAATTTACTCTAAAAAACAAATTAATGATCATTGGTACAACCCTTTTAGTGTTGGCTATGATCTCTATCAGCTTTACATTATGGGTAACTTGGAAGTTAGAAGGTGGCGCAGCAGCAATCAATGAGGCTGGCCGCATGAGGATGCAAACCTATCAGTTAGCGCTACTGGCAAACGAACAGGACCTCACGGCAACGCAAAGGCTCATTGAAAAATTTAATGGCAGCATTAATGTGCTTAAAACAGGCGATCCAGCTAGACCTCTTTTTGTACCCTGGAATAACATTAATAGAGAATATTTTTCCCAAATTCAAAATCAGTGGGAGGATATTAAAGAGGGATTATCAAAAAATAAAGGCAAGACCATTTCTGCTGTAAATATCAATAATTTTGTTTCTAGAATTGATGAATTTGTGGGATCTATCGAAATAGAAGTGGATTATTGGACTGGAATGCTTCACCTGTTTCAGTTTGCAATGTTAGCCATTTCTCTCGTTGCTACATTGATCATTATGTATGTGGGATATTCTGTGATTCTTGATCCGGTAGAGAAATTACGCATTGGGTTTGAGAGTGTTAAATCGGGTAGATTAAATACAAGAGTCCAAATCGAGGCCAAGGATGAATTTGGCGATTTGGCAATGGGTTTTAATTCAATGACTGCAACTATTAGCGACTTGTATAGTGGTTTAGAGGCCAAGGTTGAAGAAAAGACTTTGCATCTTCAGGAGCAACAAAATCGTTTGCAAGCTCTATATGATTTAAGTTCATTCGTTTCAACTGAAGATAATCTAGAAAGATTGGCCCAAGGCTTTTCAAGGCGAATTTTATCCATCACTGGCGCTTCTGCGATCGCCATAAGATGGACCGACCAAGCAAATAAACGATATTTTTTATTATCTGGCGCAAATTTACCTTCATCCATACTGCAGGAAGAGCAATGTCTAGTATCTGGCGATTGCTTCTGCGGG
>CAIMPQ010000201.1 GCA_903843315.1 uncultured beta proteobacterium | reverse complement strand
AGATTCTTGCCGGAAATTGCGCAAGGGGATAAACGGGTGCTGTTGATTGGGGGGGAAGTAGTGCCATTCGCTTTAGCGCGGATACCTCAAGGCAGCGAAATTCGGGGAAATTTAGCTGCTGGGGGCAAAGGTGTTGCCATGCCCTTAACCAACGTTGAAAAGCGGGTTGCTGAAAGACTTGCGCCAATGTTGAATCAGCGTGGTTTATTCTTGGTTGGACTGGATTTGATTGGCGGTTACTTAACTGAAATAAACGTTACTAGCCCCACTTGTTTTGTTGAAATAACAGATCAAAGTGGTTTTGATGTCCCACAATTTTGGTTGAAGGCGCTTGTGAAAGCATTGTCATAACATGACTGGAATCGTAATCGTTGCACACACACCTGTTGCTAGCGCAATGCTTGGTTTTATTGAGCATACCTTTGGTGATTTGCCAGAGCGTATCAGAGCAGTAGACATTCCACCACATGAAGATATCAAAGTCAGTTTCGAGCGTGTGCTTGAAGCGGCCAATGGCGTTAACACCGGTAAAGGCGTTTTGATATTGACTGATGTGATGGGCGCTACGCCCGCAAATGTGGCCTCTAAGATCGAATCTGTGGGCCATTCTATTGGGCTTACATCTCAAGTGATTGTGTTGACAGGCCTTAATTTGCCAATGTTGATGCGCTGTGTATCTAATCGCGGTGAAGAGTTGGAAGAGCTGGCACACAAGGCGCTGGTGGGCGGTCAGCATGGAATCTTGCGTCTGGGCGCAAAGGTTGATCAAGAATAAATTCGAGGTGAGTACGTAATGCCAGTTGCTGAAATAGAAATCATTAATAAATTAGGCTTACATGCCCGCGCTTCGGCCAAGTTGTCACAATTGGCAGCTGAATTTCCCTGTGAAATATTCCTGTCACGTAATGGGCGTCAAATCAATGCTAAGAGCATTATGGGCGTCATGATGCTTGCTGCTGGTATTGGCAGTAAAGTGACTTTAGAGACTGTGGGCGATAAAGCGGATGAGGCAATGCAGGCTCTGACAGAATTAATTCATAACCGCTTTGGTGAAGGCGAGTAGCAATGACTTTTGCATTGCATGGAATTCCAGTATCGAAAGGCATTGCTATTGGCAAGGCGGTACTGATTTCGCGTGCAGCTCTAGAAGTTAGTCATTACTTAGTTGAGCCAGGTAAAGAAGAGGCGGAAGCACAGAAGCTTTTGGATGCTTTTGAGCAAGTTCGTTTAGAGCTTGACCAATTGCGCCATGGCTTGCCAAAAGATGCACCCCAAGAGATGGCTGCTTTCTTGGATGTGCATGGCATGATCCTTGCTGATCCTGCTTTAGCAGAGAAGCCAATTAAATTAATTCGTACTCAGCGTATGAATGCTGCTTGGGCGTTAACCACTGAGCTAAATGATTTATTAGAGCAGTTTGCAGAGATTGAGGATGCTTACTTAAAAGAGCGTGCTAACGATATTCGGCAAGTAGCTGAGCGGGTTATTAAGGCTTTAAATGCGCAGAAAAAGGATTCTTCTCTCACTGGTGCAGATTTACTATCCCCTAGCGAACTTGGCGTTGAATCCATTATTGTGGCGCATGATATTGCTCCGCATGACATGTTGCGATTCAAGGAGTCCGCATTCACAGGCTTTGTTACTGACCTAGGCGGCAAGACTTCGCACACAGCAATTGTTGCTCGTAGTATGGAAATCCCTGCTGTGGTCGGCGTTCGCCATGCCAGTGAAATGATTCGCCATGGCGATTGGCTGGTTCTGGATGGCGAGCGTGGTGTTGTAGTGGTCGCTCCAGATGAGGAATTACTCGCGGAATATCGCAAGTTGCAAGGTCAGGGTTTGAAGGAGGTACGCAAGCTTCAACAGCTCAAGCATGCCAAAACTGAAACCCTTGATCGTGTTGATATCGATTTGTTTGCCAATATTGAATTGCCAGAGGATGCCATCCAAGCAGTAAAACTCGGGGCTGTAGGGGTAGGTTTATTCCGGTCCGAATTTTTATTTATGGATCGTAATCAGGCATTGCCCGATGAAGAACAGCAATTTCAAGAGTATCGGCGTGTAGTCGATCTAATGCATGGTTTGCCTGTCAATATTAGAACAATTGACGTTGGTGCCGATAAAGCCTTAGGCTCGAGTGGTTTGGATGTGTCTAAAACCGGAACCTCACCATTAGGTCTGCGGGCTATTCGTTGGTCTTTAACTGAGCCTGAAATTTTCTTGACCCAATTAAGGGCCATATTGCGAGCCTCTGCTTTTGGTCAAGCTCGCATCATGATTCCAATGTTGGCGCACGCAAAAGAAATTGATGAGACTTTCCGCTTAATAGAGAAAGCAAAGCAACAACTCCATCAGCGTGGACAACCATTTAATCCGAATATTCAAGTGGGCGCCATGATTGAAATCCCGGCAGCTGCTTTAGTCTTACCTCTATTCATCAATCGCTTTGATTTCCTATCGATTGGGACCAACGATTTAATTCAGTACACCCTAGCAATTGATCGCGCTGATCATGCGGTAGCCCATTTATATGACCCTTTGCATCCAGCTATTTTGCATTTGCTGGCAAGCATTATTGAACAAGCAAAACGCGCCAATGTGCCAATTGCAGTGTGCGGCGAAATGGCTGGTGATCCTGCATTGACTAAGCTTTTGCTGGCAATGGGCCTCACGGATTTTTCAATGCACTTTAGCCAACTATTGCTAGTGAAGCGTGAAATCTTGAAGGCTAATGTGGGGATGTTGAAAGCCCGCTTTCCAAGGGTGCTTAAGGCTTATGAGCCTGAAGCTCAGGCGAAAGCGCTGGAGCGTTTATTGGCTTAGTGGGCTTTGCCGCAAACTGGGCATTCAGGATTGCGGGAAATTTTGATTTCATCAATTTGAGTTGTGCGGGCATTCCAAAGAAGCATACGTCCCACTAAGGACTCTCCAAAACCGATCAATACTTGCAGGGCTTGAGCAGCTTGCATTGCGCCAATAATTCCCACTAATGGTGAAAAGATTCCCATCGAAGAGCAGCTTACTTCTTCAAAATGTTCGTCTGGAGAGAAGATGCACGCATAGCATGGCGATGATGCATTACGTGGGTCAAACACACTAACCTGACCATCAAAACGCAGAGCTGACCCTGAAACTAATGGGATATTGTGCTTTACACAACTCGCATTAATCAGGTGGCGTGTTGAAAAGTTATCAGTGCAATCCAAGACCACATCAACACTGGGTAACAACTCAGCTAGTAAGGATGCTGTTGCCTTCGCTTGAATAGTTTCAACATGAACGTGAGAATTCAGTTGCTCTAGAAACTGTTTTCCTGAAGTGACTTTACTTTTGCCAATATTGTTTTCAGTGTGCATGATTTGACGTTGGAGGTTGGTCAGCTCGACTTGGTCGTGATCAAGTAGGGTGATATTTCCAATACCTGCTGCCGCCAAATACGGGGCAGCTGCACTGCCGAGCCCACCTGCTCCTATTACCAACACATGCGAATGTAAAAGCTTTTCTTGGCCCGCTACGTCAATCTCTTCAAGGAGCAAGTGTCTTGAGTAACGGAGTAGTTGCTCATCATTCATGTGCTGACCGAGAATGGATTACTCAAGCTTTGATGAAGAGCGCTT
>CAIMPQ010000200.1 GCA_903843315.1 uncultured beta proteobacterium | reverse complement strand
GGCCTCTATCAATATGGCCACAATAGAAAACCTGGATCAAATTATTGAGCTATCTAAAAATGGAAAAGGCTTGATTATTCTTGCTTCACATTTTGGAGGGTTTGAAATAGTGCCTCGTATTTTTGCGGAGTATACGAAAGCAACGGTAATGTATAGGCCGGCCCGCAAGTGGTGGTTGAATGAGTTAATGCGTAAATCTCGGCAACACTCACAGATGGAGTTTGTTGAGGCAAATATTGGCGGAGTTCGTCAGATTAAGCGAGCCTTAATAAGGGGCGAGGTAGTTGGCATATTGGCAGATCAAGTGCCCAATGTCGGTGACGGAGTTTGGGCTAAATTTTTTGATCAATATGCTTATACAACTTCATTTCCAATCAAGTTGGCTCGTCAAGTTAATGTGGCGACTCTTTTTGTTGCAGCAGAGAGGTTGGGCCTGGGTAAGGGTTGGATCATTAAGAGTCGACTTATGCCACAAGCTTTTCCAGATTGTCTAATCGATGCCTGCACAGAAATGAATCAATACTTTGAAGAGATGATAGTTTCTAAGCCGCATCAATATATGTGGTCTTATAACCGCTATAAGCGACCGGTTGGGGCAGAATTAGCTCCTATAGAATAGGTATCCTTGTTATCGGTTGATTCCAGCCTAAGCCAGCAAGAAACACTAAAACCACCTTCGGGCGGGTTTTATTTGTGTTGCGCAAATATCCGGAGTAAGCTCAAATAAGCAAAAATGCTAATTTCATAATGTGTTAATTTAAATCCACAACTAATGGAGAAGTTATATGACAAGTATTCGCAAAATTCTTTCGTTTCTAATTTTTGGGTTATCTATTTTGAGCTTTGGTACTAGTGCTGCAGATGCTCCTAAAAAGCCAGCAGGCACAGTAAGCATTAATGAAACACAATTTGCCTTAATTGTGGGTGGTAGTACTGGCGGTGGCATGCTCACCTTCCAAGGGAAAAAATACCCATTCAAAATTAGTGGGATGAGTCTTGGGGCAAATGTGGGGGTATCTAAGCTAGCTGCAAGTGGTGAGGTTTATGACTTAGCTGAGCTGTCTAAGTTTCCTGGCACATTTACTAAGCTCGAGAGCAGCATTACTTTAGGTGGCGGTGTTGGAGGAACAGTGCTTAAGAATGAGAATGGCGTCATTATGCGTTTAACTAGCACCTCCGAGGGTCTGCAATTGAACCTCAGTGCTAGTGGCGTCACTGTAAAGCTAGATAAGTAATTTGAATTAAACATCCGGCCCTTAATACTTCGAATTTTCATGGGAGAGTGCGAGTAACAAGGGCCGATATTGGAGCTAACTAAAATGAAGCGAATATTAAAGGCCGTCTTTGCAGCTCTATTTACATTAGTATTAATTGCATGTACTGCTAGTAGCAGCTCACCATTTGGCTTTAGTTGCCAGCCTCCTCACGTAGATATGCGCTGTATCAATAGTTAACTAAGATATAGAGCACTCTTTAAAGTCCTCATGACACACTAAAACCAGCTTCTGGCTGTTTTAGTGTTGACTACATAGAAGTTCGTTTAAAAATACAACCTGAAGAATTTATTGGAGCCGCTTGTTGATATGAAAACAGTATTAAATACATTATTTGCATTAATTTTAAGCGGGTGTGCTGCAAGTACTTATTCACCACTTGGTGTTAATTGTGACTATAGTCAAGGTAAGCCTTTGTGGGAAATGCCCGTCGACTGTCAAGGACGATAGCCCTTTTAAAAGAGCCTCAATCTTTAGTCATTAGGTTTATTGAGTGTCGATTAAGGGACAATCTAAACTCATAATAAAAGGTGGGAGACAGCGTGTACAAGCTAATCGCTTTTGATGCCTATGGAACATTATTTGATGTGTATTCTGTGGGGCAATTGGCCGAAGCGCTTTTTCCTGGGCATGGCCAAGCGCTTGCATTAATGTGGCGTGATCGCCAAATTGAATATACCCGCCTGGTAACAATGAGCGATCCAAGCCCAAATGGCAGCAAATACTATCTGCCATTTTGGGAGCTCACAATTCGTTCTCTGCGTTATGTTTGTCAACGAATGAATCTAAACCTAAGCGCAGAATATGAAAAGCGTCTCATGGATCAGTATGCCAAGCTCACTAGTTTTGAAGATAGCCTAAATGTACTTAAGAGCATCAAAGAAAAGGGTATATCAACTGCAATTTTGTCTAATGGCAGCCGAGAGATGTTGTCTAAAGTTGTTGAGAGTAATGGTTTGAAGCATTATTTAGACAAAGTGGTAACAATTGAAGATGTTCGTTTATTTAAAACGGCACCTCAAGCTTACGAGCTGTTGTTAAAGGCATTTCCCGTTAAAAAAGAAGAGATTCTTTTTGTTTCTAGTAATGCCTGGGATGCCCTCGCAGCAAAGTGGTTCGGGTTTGATGTGTTTTGGGTCAATCGAATGGCACACCCTTTTGAGGAGATAGGCCATAGACCAGATTACGAAGGCAATTCACTTGGTCAAGTTTTGAAGGTCATTTGAGGGGACCTTATTTGCAAGAATGCTATTTTCTTGTGAGCCGTTCTAGCGCCAGAATATTCTTTTCTGAACCACCAAATTGACCGAGAAGTGTTTGGTGATCACCAAGCTCAAAATCGTCAAATTCAAAACCAGGCGATACAGCGCAACTGACAAAGCTAAAAGAAGTTTGATCTATTGGCTTTGCTGCAAACCAAGTGTTTCCTGGAATAGTGGCCTGCAAAATCATTGAGGTTAGACCCAGCTGAATGCTTTGAAGATGTTTTTCATTATCAAAAAAGTAGATTAACAAATCGCATCCCTGATGAAAGAACCAAGTTTCATCGGATTTAATTCTGTGCCAAGATGAGAAATCACCACCCGCAAGTAGATAGTAAATGCTAGTGTAGGCACTTTTCTCGCGTATACCTTTGGCATCCTTAATTATGACTTTGGATCGATACATTTCTTTATAAAAGCCACCTTCGGGGTGAGCTACAAGCCCAAAATCGTCAATAATTGAGTGAATATCTGGCATACGTCCTTAGGATGAATGGCTGCAAAGTGTTTGTCGTGGTTGTTGGGATCATTCTATATTCACCAGAGTCAAAAGACTGGGTCACCCAGGTATTTAGGGCTTAAAAACACCTCCAACTATATCCAGAGCATAGGACATAGAAATTCCCTTTTATCTTGTGTAAAGTGAGCCTTGTTAAATAATAAAAATGTCATTAGGAGACTTTCATGAATATAAAAAGAACCTCTATTGCACTGTGTTTTGTTGTTATCGCTAGCTCATCCTATGCCAAGGATAGCGTTAATTGGGGCTATGACGGTAAAACTGGCCCAGAGTTTTGGGGTGATCTAAGCCCAGATTTTTTAATGTGTAAGACTGGAAAGTCTCAGGCTCCGATCGATATACCCGTTAAGCTAGTGCAAAAGTCAGATGCCACTATGCAAACTGCCTATCGGCCCTCACGTGCAAAGATCATTAATAATGGGCATACCATTCAGATGAATCTTCCGAAT
>CAIMPQ010000199.1 GCA_903843315.1 uncultured beta proteobacterium | reverse complement strand
TCCTCAAACAGAGTTTCTGCACGAGGGTGCCACACGATGAATTCAACACCATCCCAACTCCAGCGCTGTCCAAATTTACAAGGAATGCTCGGTATTTTTCTAGTTGCTAGATTGAGCAATAATGAATTTCTGGCGGGCAAAGAACCCATCATGGAATCAAATTGAATATGCTTTAACAAAGTAGTTGCGCCACCAACGTGATCGCTATCGCTATGACTAATGACCATCCGATCTATTTGATCAATGCCTCGGCCCCGTAAATGCGGAAGAATCACGCGCTGACCAGCATCATCTTTACTTCCAATAATGGGGCCAGTGTCATAAAGTAATTTTTTATTGGCAGTTTCAATCAGTACTGCTGTTCCCTGACCAATATCTAGCGCACTTACTCGAAACTCTCCTGAGCTCAGAGAAGGTCGACCCAAGTCACTGAGACTGGGAATAAATAGGGGTATAGATAAGCTCAATGCAAGTAGGCGTAATCTCCAGCTCAACATTAGCCGTCCTGGTCGGATTGCATAAATGATACCTACTCCCGATATTAGTAATGCCCACCATTCTGGCTGCCTAGACCATACAACAGACCAACTCCAGCTTGCCATCCAATCCAACACCATTGCAAGATATTCCATAGCAGCATGTGCCGAAAGTAATAACCAGCGCCCAATGAACTCTGGTAATAGCGCTCCAGCGATAGCAAAAGGCGTGACTACATAACTCACCAACGGTATTGCAAAAGCATTCGCAAATGGGGAGACTAACGAGACCTGATAAAACCAATACAAGGTAAACGGTAACAATGCAACGGTCACTACTGCCTGCACTCGACAAGCCTCGCGCAGGGCTTTAGTCATCCGATAGAACCAATGGAGTTCGAATTCTTTTCCGGTAGGAATCCCTAACAAACCTTCTGAATTTCCCATTGCGAACAAAATGGCAGCGACTGCCCCGAAGGACAGCCAAAATCCTGGGGTATAGGGAGCCATCGGATCGACCAGTAATACAAAAGCCAAAGCCCACCACCAAATATCAAAGGACCGCGGATTTCTTCCAGACCACAAAGCAAAGGCCACCACCCCAACCATATACATCGTCCTTTGAGCAGGGATCTGAAATCCCGCCAGCCATGCATAAATAAAGGCTGTCAGTAAGCCAGAGATAGCAGCTACTTTGCTAACCGGAATGACTAGCGGCCAAGAACGGCGGCGCCAAGTCCACCCTGCTAGTGCAGCCCCCATCCCTGCGAGCATCGTGACATGCAAACCCGATATCGAAATTAAATGCCCTATACCTGTCGCATTAAATATTTGCCAGTCATCTTGATCAATCGCATTTTGATCACCCATCACTAAAGCCACAATGACTCCTGCATACCTCGCGTCAGCAGACAAGATTGATTGAATCTTTCTGCGCAGATTCCAGCGCGCAAGCTCCATCGCTAAAGCAAATTCAGTGAAGCCAATTTCTTTTGCCAGTAATAATTCCCCTGACTTGACTGAACCACCAGCACCGAAATCTTGCTGGAAGGACCAGCGCTCAAAGTCGAACGTATAAGGATTCAGTGAACCGTAGGGTCGCTTCAGCTTGACTTTCAATTTCCAGCGTTGTCCAGGAATAATCTCGGGAACGCTTTGTGTAGATCTCCATGCGGGCTGCCAGCTCAAATAAATCCGTCGTGGAAAAGGGTTTATCAACTCGCCATGGGAAAAAGCATCATCAACATCAAATGCAAACTTCGCCCCTGCTGCATTACCCTGAGGCAAGGCTACTACTCGACCTTCAATAGTTAAATTGATACCCTCTAGATCTGAGGCAAGAATATGATTCAGGCGATTTTCGGCATAACGCGCATTCCAGGCGAAACCCAGAATAAACATCAGGATGATCACAGCCGCCCTTCCATACACTATGGATTGCCGACTCAGTAAGCAGAGAACCCCACAAAAAATACTGCCCATTACGCAGATCTGCATCCAATAGAGCGGTACTTGCGGCAAAAATAACAGGAGTAAACCCCCGGCGATGAACGCCGTAATAGCTAAGCGCAAAGGCTTAAGGAGCTAAATTGGGAATAATAAGGTCAGTACACAGCGCTGACCAACGAGGTAGTACCTGCATGGCATTGCGCCACGTTGCTGATGCAAACTCCACCTCACTCATGCCACGAATCGCTGCAAGCTCTCTAGCTATGCGCGGCAGAAAGGCGGGCTGATTAAAAGCGATACCTTCTGCTTTTAACCATGCTGGTGGAATATCGGGCGCGTCGGTCTCAGTCACAATGCTATCTAGTGGTAATTCAATTAATAAGCGTCGAATTTGCAAGGCTCGCTCATACGTTGCTGCGCCTCCAAATCCTAACTTGAATCCCAGCTCAATAAATTGCTCAGCCTGCTGAAAGCTCCCATTAAAAGCGTGCGCAATACCGCTTTTAATTTTTCGACGACGTAGTGCCTTCAAGATTACATCTTGTGACCGACGCACATGAAGAATCACTGGCAATTGATACTGCTGAGCCAAATCCAATTGCGCCTGAAAGAAATATTCTTGTTTGTGGGGATCAAGGCCTTCAACAAAATAATCTAAACCGATTTCGCCTATACCAACAAATCGGGGATCCGAAATCGCTTGATGGATTTCTTGCTCAAGCAGGGCAATATCATCCTCTTGGGCTTGATTGGTATACAAGGGATGAATTCCGAGGGTATAGACCAAGCCGGGAATCTGCTGTCCATAATGATTGGCAAGCTCGCGAACCTGTTTGCAATCCCCTGCCTTAACAGCGGGTAACAAAATGGCTTGAACATTGTTATCTACCGCAGCTTGTATAACCCCAGACAAATTATCTGCAAATTCTGGGGCATCCAGATGGCAATGGGTATCCACCCAGATGGGCAAGCTTGTGTGCTCACTCATTGTGAAAACGTCTTTAATACTCCGCGCTCTAAATGCAAAATACGGTCACAACGTTTTGCGCGAATGGGATCATGAGTCACGATCACGAAAGCAGTGCCCTGATCGCGAGCAATATCTAACATCAAATCAAACACACCATCAGCAGTTTCAGTATCCAGATTTCCAGTTGGCTCATCGGCTAAAACACAAGCTGGATTACCAACCAAGGCTCTTGCAACTGCTACACGTTGACGCTCACCACCAGATAACTCACCTGGAGTATGTAACTCGCGGGCAGCCAATCCTACGGCTTTGAGGATCTTGCTGGCACGCTCCATTGACTCATCATTACCTAAGCCACGAATGCGCAATGGCAATGCCACGTTTTCAACGGCGCTAAATTCATCTAAGAGATGATGAAATTGATAGATAAAGCCAAGACTTTGATTGCGTAACTGATCTAATTTTTTCACTGTTAATTGATTGAGGTTTGAACCCGCTAACACGACTGAACCAGCACTAGGAGTGTCCAGGCCACCCAGAAGGTGCAATAAAGTACTTTTGCCTGAGCCTGAAGCCCCAACAATAGCTACCTTTTCTGAAGGCGCCACATCTAAGTCAATATCCTTGAGAACTTCAACAGCAGTGGGTCCCTGACCATAAGTCTTTGCCAAGCCTCTAGCCATTAATACCAAATTATTCATAGCGCAAGGCCTCCGCAGGCTGCACCTTGGCGGCACGACGACTTGGGTAGAGCGTAGCCAGGACGGAAAGACCAAAAGCCATCAATCCCACAGTCACTACATCACTCAACCTGACATCGGAAGGCAATTCACTAATAAAGTAAACCTCGCGCGGCAAGAAACGTACGCGGAAGATAGCTTCGATGGCTGGAACAATGACATCGATATTGAGAGCAATCAGTAGACCCAAGCCCACCCCCGCTAAGGAGCCCAGTATGCCAATCGACAGACCCTGAATTAAAAAGATGCGCTGAATTAATCCTGGGCTAGCGCCCATCGTTCTCAAAATGGCAATGTCTGCTTGTTTCTCATTCACAGTCATCACTAAAGTAGAGACGAGATTAAATGCAGCCACTGCAATAATTAAGGTCAAGATAATGAACATCATCTTCTTTTCGGTTTGAACAGCAGCAAACCAGTTGCGATTCGAGCGCGACCAGTCAGTCACCCAAAGTGCTTGTGGAACAATGCCAGCCAATTCATTGGCAATCTCTGGAGCACGCTGCATATCATCTACCTTGATCCGCAAGCCAGAAGGGTCATGCAGGCGCAATAAGGCAGCGGCGTCTTTCCAGTGCATGATGGCTAAGGAACTGTCGTATTCATAATGGCCGCTATCCACAATGCCGACTACTTGTAGTGTGCGCATCCGAGGCATTGCGCCAGCAGGCGTTAAGTCACTCTCTGGAACAATCAGATTAATACGATCGCCGACATGGGCTCCTACCATCGCAGCGAGTTGTGCACCTAAAGCGACACCAAAACTTCCTGGCTTGAGATCGTCAATATTGCCCGCAACGAATTGTTTGGGTAGATCAGAAACTTTACCCTCATCAGCGGGAGAAATGCCTCGTATAGCTACACCACGCATAATATTTTCACGACTGAGTAAACCTTGTGAACTCACCATCGGCGCAACACCTACAACATGCGGTTGAGCGGCTATCTTAAGAGCAAGTGGCTCCCAATTAGCCAATCCTTCAGGAGCGCTAATTTCTACATGGGAGAGGACGGAGAGCATGCGATCACGCACCTCTTTCTGGAAACCGTTCATGACTGACAGAACGACTATCAGAGAGGCCACACCCAAAGCGATACCCGCGGTGGAGATTCCGGAAATAAAAGAAAGGAAGCCGTCACGCTTCCCCACCGTCTTGCGACGCTTGGATCGGGTATAGCGTAGGCCGATTTCTAGCTCAATAGGAAGTCTCAACATAGCCACAGTTTAGACAATTGCAGAGACAAACTGATGGAATACCCAAATGCCACCTAAAATCAGGGGAATGACTGCAAAATCCAATCCCCCACAAAGCGCCCAAAAGCGTTTCACCCTGATGCTTGCAGGGGAGGATACCTATGATTCCGAAGAAGGTCAGGCTATTGCAGACCGCCCCCTCAAAGGGCTGCCTCACGAACGTTTTTTATTGGGAGATTCGGTGCCTTTAGCTCCGGTCCTGCTTTTGGGACAAACAGCACAAGCAGTAAACCCCATCGAAGTCATCGCTTGCCTACAACCTGTTCATTTCCATGCCACCCGAGACCATTTAATTCTGATGGGACAAAATCAGATTGATCTGACAGAAGCTGAATCGACTGAACTTCTCAAAGCCGCACTCCCCTTCATTGAAGAAGACTTTCAGTCAAACATCCTTTATCAAGGTTTTCGCTATTGGTTTATCCCCGCAGGCCCTTTCGCCAGCTTAGCAAGTTACAGCGTCGATCAAGCTCATGGTAGAAATATTGAGTGGTGGATGCCACGAGACACCAATGAAGAAGGTATTGCAAAACGGTGGCGTAAATTACAGAATGAGATTCAAATGCTTTGGCATATTGGCCCAGTGAATCAAGCGCGCGAACAAGTTGGTATGCCCAGTATTAACTCACTATGGATTAGCGGCATCGGCAAGCTGAATGATGTAAAGACACCAGACATATTGCAACAATCTCAACGTCTTTGCGGAACACACCCAATCCTCGCAGGATTAGCAAAGCTACTTCATCTCCCCTACGAAAAAGAATTTCATATTCAGATAGCGCCTGGGTCCTTTGCCTGGCTAGATCAACCTGAACTCATTTGGCCTGAACTAAGCAACGCACTTCTAAATAAAGAGTTGGATGAAGTCCTTCTCATCGACTTTCCTAAAGGAAGATTGCGTGAACGGGTCCTGACCACCAAAGATCTTTATAGAAAATCTTGGGCCTTCTGGAAAAAAACAGAACCGCTCACCTGGAAAGAGATCATTCTCTAATGGGATTATTTTCACAGCGCCCCTTCTCTGAAAGGACCGCTACCTGGTTGCATCAAAGCGGTCTTCATCCATTGCTAGCGAGATTGTATGCAGCGCGCGGTCTTGAGTCTCCAGAAGAGCTCTCGCTGGATTTGAAGCAATTGCTTTCACCAGTAGAGCTCAAGAATTGCATCAGCACTGCGTCTTTACTCGCAGATATTCTTGAACGAAAAGAACCCATGCTCATCGTTGCAGACTATGACTGCGATGGAGCTACCGCTTGTGCTGTTGGCTTGCGGGGCTTGCGCATGCTGGGCGGTCCCGAGACCCCTATTCAGTTTCTAGTACCCAATCGCTTCACGATGGGGTATGGCCTCACACCAGAAGTTGTTGAGCTCGCTGCACAACAAACGCCCAAACCTAAATACCTCATTACGGTTGATAACGGTATTGCGAGTGAAGCAGGCGTTGAACGTGCCCGTGAACTAGGGATGGAAGTGATTGTGACTGATCACCACTTACCTGGGGATCGACTGCCGAATGCGACCGCCATCGTCAATCCCAATCAACCGGGCTGTAACTTCCCCAGTAAAGCGCTTGCTGGAGTAGGTGTCATGTTCTATTTATTGGTGGCTTTACGGGCAGAACTACGCAAGCGGGGCAAATTTACGAATGAGAATCAACCGAAGATCGAGAACTTATTAGATTTAGTGGCATTAGGTACTGTTGCAGATGTAGCGCAACTTGATCGGAATAATCGGGTTCTCGTTTCCAATGGTTTAAAGCGTATTCGGGCTGGTGTTTCTCAAGCGGGAATCCAGGCCCTGTTTCAAGCAGCGGTCCGCGACCCACGCAAGGCAAATACGTTCGATCTTGGATTTGCGATTGGCCCTCGATTAAATGCTGCTGGACGTTTAGCGGATATGACCTTAGGTATACGCTTATTACTAACCGATAAAACAGATGAAGCAATCACACTGGCACATGAGCTCGATCGTATTAATCGCGAACGGCGTGTCATTGAAACCGGCATGCAAGAAGCAGCGCTTGCTCATCTAGCGGAAGATCAATTAGCCGGAACTATGGCACAAAGAACGAGCATCTGCCTTTGGAACCCAGAGTGGCATCAAGGCGTTGTTGGAATCGTAGCCTCACGACTGAAAGAACGCTTTAATCGCCCCTCTATTGTCTTTGCTCCTGCCGATGGGAGTACAGGTGAAGAACTGCGTGGTTCTGGCCGATCCTTGACTGGTTTTCACCTAAGGGATGCACTCGATTTAGTTTCGAAGAGAGAGCCTGGGCTCATCTTAAAGTTTGGTGGCCATGCTATGGCTGCAGGTTTAACTATCCGAAAACAGGATTTCGAAAAGTTTGATGCTTGTTTTCAGGAGGTGGCAAGTAGCCTATTAACCGATGAATTATTGGAGCGACGCCATACCCATGATGGCGCTTTAGAAGCATCCGAATTTACCCCAGAAATTGGCGACCTCCTCGCTGAAGAAATCTGGGGTCAAGGCTTTCCGCAACCGGTCTTTTACGGAGAGTTTGAGATTACCCAACAAAATCTCATGAAAGAAAAACACTTACGCCTCCTGGTTCGCCCTCTAGGCGCAGCAGAGGGGAAATCCACCAGTAAACCGCTCACCGCCGTTTGGTTTAACCGCACCCAAACCCTACCTCCCAAAGCTAAACTGGCCTACCGCCTAGTCACCGATCGCTATCAGGGTCAAGCCCGCGTTCAGCTGATGATCGAGGCCCATGATGAAAGTGCTGGAACCTAAAGGGCGAGAGCAATAACCCCCTTATAATTAGGGGATGGAAGCTGAACAATTAAATACAATTTCGAATACTCTGTCCGACCTGCTCACCCGTGAGCAAGCTCTTCGGGGGTATCTTTGACTTCGAAGTAAAGTCACGTCGCCTTACTGAAGTTAACTCAATTCTGGAAGATCCCACCATTTGGGATGATCAAAAGAAAGCGCAAGCCCTGGGCAAAGAAAAGAAATTGCTCGACGGTGTTGTTGCCACCCTGACTGATTTAAATACCAACATCACTGGTGCCATTGAACTCTTTGATATGGCCAAAGAAGAAAGTGATTTCGATACGATTATCGCAATTGCGCAAGACGTGGAAAGTTATAGCAAGATCGTTGGTGATCTCGAGTTCCGCCGCATGTTTCACAATGAGATGGATCCGTGCAGTTGCTTTATTGATATCCAAGCAGGTGCCGGTGGTACTGAAGCGTGTGACTGGGCCAGCATGCTCTATCGTCAATACCTGAAGTACTGCGAACGCAAAGGCTACAAAACAGAAATTCTCGAAGAATCTGATGGTGACGTTGCTGGTATCAAAAGTGCCACGATTAAAGTGGATGGTGAATACGCTTATGGACACCTTCGTTCTGAAACCGGTGTGCATCGTTTAGTCCGTAAGTCCCCATTTGATTCATCCAATGGTCGGCATACGTCATTTGCTTCAATTTATGTCTATCCTGAAGTGGATGATTCGATTGAGATCGACGTGAATCCTGCGGACATTCGCACAGATACCTACCGTGCTTCTGGAGCTGGAGGTCAGCATATTAATAAAACCGACTCTGCCGTGCGTCTAACCCACTTACCTACAGGAATTGTGGTGCAGTGTCAGAACGATCGCAGTCAACACCGCAACCGCGCCGAAGCGATGACCATGCTCAAGTCACGCCTCTATGAGCATGAAATGCAAAAGCGTCGTGCTGAACAAGATAAATTAGAAGCGAGTAAAACTGATGTGGGCTGGGGTCACCAGATCCGGTCCTATGTCTTAGATCAAAGCCGCATTAAAGATTTACGCACCAACGTTGAGATCTCGAATACCCAAAAAGTATTAGATGGTGATCTTGATGCCTTTATTGAAGCTAGCCTGAAGCAAGGCGTTTAATTACCCACGAATATGAACGATAAAACCAACTCAGGCAATACACCAGCGCCAGCCAATGAAGCAGTGGATGAGAACCACATCATTGCGGAACGCCGTGAAAAACTAGCCAAGCTGCGCGAAGGTGGCATTGCTTTCCCAAATGATTTTGTCCCCACGCATTTAGCAGCCGATCTACATACACACTACGATAGCCTCACCAAAGAAGAGCTGGCAGCCAAGAAAGTTCACGTGAAGGTTGCGGGGCGCATGGTATTGAAACGGGTGATGGGTAAAGCCAGCTTTGCAACCATCCAAGATCGTAGCGGTCAAATTCAGTTCTATATCAGTGATGAGCTTAGTGGTGCTGATACCCATGGTGCCTTTAAGCATTGGGACATGGGCGACTTCATTTCAGCCGAAGGTAATCTCTTTAAGACCAATAAAGGTGAGTTGTCGGTTGAATGCAGCAACTTACGTTTACTGAGCAAGTCCTTACGACCGTTGCCAGATAAGTTTCATGGCCTCTCTGATCTTGAGACCAAATATCGCCAGCGTTATGTCGATTTGATTGTGAATCCAGAAAGTCGTAATACTTTCAAAGCACGTAGTAATGCGATTGCTTCGTTGCGTCGCCATATGCTCGAGGCTGACTTCATGGAAGTAGAAACGCCGATGCTCCATCCGATTCCCGGTGGCGCTACCGCTAAACCCTTTATTACTCACCACAATGCTCTTGATATGCAAATGTTCTTGCGTATTGCCCCAGAACTGTATCTCAAGCGTTTAGTAGTGGGTGGCTTTGAACGCGTCTTTGAAATCAACCGCAACTTCCGTAACGAAGGTGTCAGCCCACGACATAACCCTGAATTCACCATGATGGAGTTCTATGCGGCCTATACGGATTACCGTTGGCTGATGGATTTCACGGAAGGCATGATCCGCGCAGCTGCGATGGATGCACAAGGTACCGCAGTATTGACACACCAAGGTCGTGAACTCGACCTGAGTAAGCCATTCCAACGTCTTACTATTACTGAAGCGATTCTGAAGTACTGTGGTCAATCAGGTAAGAGCTATGAAGCAGCCCAGTTGGAAGACTTTGATTTCATCCGCAGCGAATTGAAAAAAGGTGGCGAGAATCCAGATTCTCCAACACTCAAGAACGCTGGCATTGGCGCCCTTCAACTTGCTTTATTTGAATTGGTCGCTGAAGCACATCTTTGGGAGCCAACTTACATCATTGATTACCCAATCGAAGTGAGCCCACTTGCAAGAGAATCCGATACCCGTCCAGGCATCACTGAGCGCTTTGAACTCTTTATTACCGGACGTGAAATCGCTAATGGTTTCTCAGAATTGAATGATGCTGAAGATCAAGCCAACCGCTTTCGCAAGCAAGTCGAGCAAAAAGAGGCGGGAGACGAAGAAGCAATGTACTTTGATCATGACTTCATCCGCGCCCTCGAATACGGAATGCCTCCAACTGCTGGCTGCGGCATTGGTATCGATCGCTTAGTCATGCTTCTCACGGATGTTCCAAACATTCGTGATGTGATTCTATTCCCCCACCTCCGTCGCGAAGAAGAGTAATTCAGAGAGAAAAAGAATCTTCAAGTAAATTTTGAGATGAAATAAAGGCACCCTAGGGTGCCTTTTTAATCGCCCAGCTCCTATATAGCCTGAGGATGTTTTAATGCCCGACTTATAAAGACTGGTCTTTTATTAAATTAACTGCTTCTTGCGCCGTCATAAAACCCTCATCTGTAGGAACAACCCACACTTCGACAC
>CAIMPQ010000198.1 GCA_903843315.1 uncultured beta proteobacterium | reverse complement strand
GTAAATCAAAACCCTGGGGCGCAGGATATGGCGAATGGCACTTTGATTGGACTCTTGATCTTCAATAGCACGTTCGGTTGTATAGCGAATCAATCCTTTTGGATAATCCACCTTTTCCATTACCTGATCGCAGGCATCAATACAGGCGCCACAACCAATGCACATGTATTGAAGACCGTCACGAATATCGATGCCCGTTGGACATACTTGCACACAAATACTGCAATCAACGCAATCACCCAAACCTAGTGAACTAGGTTCAGCCGATTTGCTACGGCTACCTCTTGGCTCGCCTCGTACTTTGTCATAGGTTACTAAGAAAGTATCTTTATCCACCATCACGCTTTGGAAGCGAGCATATGGGCACATATATTTACAAACCTGCTCACGCATAAATCCTGCGTTACCCCAAGTGGCAAAGCCATAGAAACACAGCCAGAAAGTCTGCCAAGGCCCTAAGGATAAATGGATTAAGGCTGAGCCTAAAGTAGTAATTGGGGTGAAGTAGCCAATAAAAGTAAAGCCGGTCCAGAAGGCTATTAGGAGCCAAAGGAAATGCTTAGTGATCTTGAGGCGCCATTTTCTGAATCCCCATGGCCACTCTTCACCATCCAAACGAATCCGCGCAAAGCGATCACCTTCGACCTTACGTTCAATCCACATAAAGATTTCGGTATACACAGTTTGCGGGCAAGCGTATCCGCAAAAGAGACGACCAGCGACTGCAGTAAAGAGGAATAAGGCTAATGCAGAAAGAATTAATAAGAGCGTGAGATAAATCACATCTTGTGGCCACAACACTAAACCAAAGATATAAAACTTACGCTGAATTAAATCAAATAATACGGCCTGACGACCGTTCCAACTAACCCATGGCAAACCATAGAACAGCAGTTGTGTAGCAAATACGAGGACAAAGCGCCAGCGGGCAAAGAGGCCAGATACTGAACGCGGGTAAATCTTTCGCCGGACCTCGTATAGAGATTCCTCAATGACTTCTATCGGAACAGGTTTCCCACCCGGCGAATTACTCGGCACTGCTTACTTAGATGCTGCGGGCTGCTTATTATTCGACAAACCCCAAACATAGGCTGTCAACAGCTGAATTTTTTCAGGGCTTAACACTTTATCCTGAGCCGGCATCATAGCCATACGACCTTTGCTTACTGTTTCAACAATAGTCGCCTCTGAACCGCCATACAACCAAGTCTTATCGGTTAAGTTAGGTGCGCCCAAAGCGATATTGCCCTTACCATCTGCGCCATGACAGGCTACGCAATTGGCTTTAAATACTTCAGCACCGCGCGCTGCCTTCAGATCGTCAGCTGGCAAACCAGAAAGGGCACGAACGTAATTGGCAACATCCACAATTTGCTTACTATCTAATTGAGGGAACGGAGGCATCACACCGCCACGACCATTAGTAATAGAAGTTTTAATATTTTCTGGAGAACCACCATAGAGCCAGTCGCCATCAGTCAAATTCGGGAAGCCTTTAGCACCTCCTGCATCAGAACCATGGCACTGTGCGCAAGAATTCAAGAACAGGCGTTGACCCATTTCACGGGCTTTAGGATCGGCAGCAACTTGCACAATATCCATCTTCACATACTTAGCATAGACAGGTTTAAGCTCATCGTTTGCAGTAGTCATCGACTTCATGAGAGCACCATCAGTGCTGTAGCCCAAGATGCCTGGGAAAGATCCTAGGCCTGGATAAAGCACAAGGTATACCAATCCAAAGATACAAGAGATCAAGAACATCCACATCCACCAACGTGGCAATGGATTATTCAGCTCGCGTAAATTGTCATCCCAAACATGACCAGTATCTGTCACTTGACCATCTGGCCCAAGAATGACCTTTGCCTTACGGACAGAAGCTAAAAGCCAGATGCACCAAAAAATACCGACCAATGAAACGAGTGCGATGTAAATACTCCAACCGCTGCTAAAAAAGTCACTCATGATTTGTCCTTACTAAATTCATCTGGAAGATCAAATGGAAGTTCAGCTGATTCCTCATTAGCCTTCTTCCTGTTAGGAGACCAAGCCCACCATACAATTCCAACAAAAAAGATAAGTCCAATGACTGTTGAAAATGCAGAGAGATAAGGTGTGATCAGTTCCATTTGATTTTTATCGTGTTAATTAATTACTTCGCCACAACTTCATCAACGGTGATATACCGACGTGAAATACCTAAGCCTTGGAGATAAGCGACTAATGCATCCATTTCAGTCTTCCCATCCAATTCTTTGGGAGCATTGGCAATATCTTCATCGGTATAAGGTACGCCCAAACGACGCATAGCCACCATATGGGACTGAATTGAAGATGCATCTGCGGCATTTTTCTGCAACCAAGGATAGCCAGGCATATTGGATTCAGGAACTACATCACGTGGATTGTTCAAGTGAATCTGATGCCAAGCGTCAGAATAGCGACCACCCACCCGAGCTAGATCTGGACCAGTACGTTTGCTACCCCATAAAAATGGATGATCAAAAACAGACTCGCCAGCCAAAGAATAGGGACCATAACGCTCTACTTCTGAGCGTAGGGTACGAATTTGTTGGGAGTGGCAACCGACACAACCTTCTCGCTGATAGACGTCACGTCCAGCTAAACGCAAGGCGGTGTAAGGCACAACCCCAGGACTAGGCTCCGTTGTGGTGTGTTGGAAAAACAAGGGAACAATTTGAACCAAACCAGCAATGGACACCACGACGATCGTGGCAATAATTAACCAGCCAACGTTCTTCTCAAGTGTTCCATGGGAAAAGAATTTATTTTCACTAGACATTTTCTTCTCCTTAGTGAGCCGCTATAGACGCTTGTGGAATCGCAGCGTCAATGAATTTTTTACCAATGACTGTCTTGTATACGTTGTAAGCCATCAACAACATACCGCCTAAGTAGCACAGTCCGCCCAACAAACGAATTACATAGAAGGGATAGGTAGCTTTAACTGACTCAACAAAGCTGTAAGTTAAAGTTCCGTCTGGCTCGAATGCTCTCCACATCAAACCTTGCATTACACCTGCAATCCACATCGCAGCGATATAAATCACCACACCGATGGTTGCAATCCAGAAATGGACTTCGATTAACTTCGTGCTGTACATATCTCGTTGACCAACTAAACGAGGGATCAGGTAGTAGAGAGAGCCAATCGTAATCATGGCAACCCAACCCAATGCGCCAGAGTGTACGTGACCAATAGTCCAGTCTGTGTAGTGAGACAAGCTGTTCACAGTCTTAATGGACATCATAGAACCTTCGAAGGTGGACATACCGTAGAAGGACAATGCAACGACCAAGAATTTCAAGATAGGATCACGCCGCAATTTATACCAAGCGCCAGATAAAGTCATGATGCCGTTGATCATGCCACCCCATGAAGGAGCCAACAGAATCAATGAAAACACCATACCTAAAGACTGGGTCCAGTCTGGCAATGAAGTGTGTTGCAAGTGATGAGGGCCTGCCCACATATAGGTAAAGTTCAATGCCCAGAAATGGACGATAGATAAGCGATAGGAGTAGATTGGACGCTCTGCTTGCTTAGGAATGAAGTAGTACATCATGCCTAGGAAGCTGGTAGTCAGGAAGAAGCCTACTGCGTTATGACCATACCACCACTGAACCATCGCATCTTGTACGCCAGCATAAGCAGAATAAGATTTCCACAAACTTGCAGGCATCTCTAAGTTATTAAAGATATGGAGAATGGCAATCGTTAGAATGTATGCACCGAAGAACCAATTAGAAACATAAATATGTTTCGTTTTGCGCTTCATGATGGTGCCAAAGAAAACGACAGCATATGCAACCCATACAACGGTAATTAGAAGATCAATTGGCCACTCTAACTCTGCGTACTCTTTTGAAGTGGTAATACCTAATGGCAAAGTTACCGCTGCCAATACGATTACTGCTTGCCAACCCCAAAAGGTGAATGCCGCTAATTTGTCGCAAAAAAGTCGTGCCTGACAGGTGCGTTGCACGATGTAATAGGACGTTGCAAACAGCGCTGACCCACCAAATGCAAAAATCACTGCATTGGTATGCAAGGGACGTAAGCGGCCGTAGCTAAGCCAAGGAATGTTAAAAGTGATTTCAGGCCAGATGAGCTGGGCTGCGAGAATAACCCCCACGAGCATGCCAACAATTCCCCAAAGTACGGTGACGATGGCAAATTGACTGACAACCTTGTAATTGAAGGTATCTTGATTACTCCCCACGGTAAGTCCCATGGTTTCTCCTTTTTTGTGACCTAACAGCGACATAATCCAAATAGACTGGATTCATTATCAAAGTAAGGCTTTAAAGGGGGTTTGATCTATATCAAAAAGGGTGGGTCAAAATGGGACTCAACCCGGAGGAAGAATTATTGCTTCTGATGAGCCCAATAGATATATATCTATTTTTGAGAGGGATCACTAACTTTATGGGATGTAGGAGCATCGTCATCCATTAAGATTGCCTGGCCCGGCCCCTCTAAGTCATCAAACTGGCCACTTTTGATGGACCAGCTAAAAATCCAAACTAAGAGACCCACCAAAACCAGGGAAATAGGGATGAGAAGAAATAAGCTTTCCATCGCTATAGTCTAAGCTTTTCGCAAACGCCATGCGTTTAGAGTCACCGCAAGTGAAGATAAAGACATACCAATACCAGCCACCCATGGATTTACTAAACCCATCATGGCAGCCGGAATCGCTAGTAGGTTATAGACCAAGGCCCACAATAAATTTTCTTTAATGATGATTTGAGTCTTATCTGCCAGCGCTAATGTTCTGGCTAAAGGCTCCAATGACACTGCAGTCAGAATGGCATCAGCACCTGCAGCAGCTAGTGGCGCACCAGCGCCAACTGCAATCGAAATATCTGCACGCGCTAACAGGGGCGCATCGTTGACGCCATCACCAATGGCCCAGACAAAACGACCTTGTTTTTGTAGAGCTTCAATATATTCATATTTATCTTCAGGAGTGCAGCCTCCTTGGTAACTTTCAATGCCGACATGTTTTGCCCACCAAGCCACTGTCGCGGGATCATCACCCGAAACTAAATGTACGGTGATGTTTCTTGTTTTCGCAGTATTTAATAATTTTTCCAAACCTGGTCTTGGTGTGTCTAAGAAAATAAAACTCGCAATCAATCCTTGATCATCCGCTAAATGAACTTGACCATATTGACCCACTTGCAAATCTTGCTGAACTCCAATCCAAGCCGCACTGCCCAAGCGATATAGCCCTGAACACAAGCCTTTCCCCAATTGATTGATGACTGGTTCAAGTAATTCGGGAATGACTAAAGTCTCCGACTGAGATGCGCGCAATAAAGAGAGTGCTAGCGGATGTTTCTGGCCAGACTCTAATGCTACTGCAAGAGCCAATGCATCTTCACGGCGATAACCTGATCGCAAATGAATGATTTCTTGTAACTTTGGTTGACCCATGGTTAAGGTACCCGTTTTATCCAATACCAGATCCGTAGCCTTTGCTAAACCCTCCATCACATGGCCACGCACAATTAGCAAACCTAATTTGGTTACTGCACCTTGTGCGGCTGCCATAGCCGTTGGCACTGCAAGCGATAAGGCGCAAGGGCAACTCGCTACCAATACAGAGACTAAGACTGTCCAAGCTCGACTAGGATCAAAGTACCACCAAATTGCTGAAGAAAGAAATGCGCTCAGTAATAAGAACGCAACAAAATATGCCGCCCACTTTTCTGCCAGACTCACCATCACTGGTTTCGCAAGTAGCGCTTGGTCTAACAAGGAGGCAATTCCGGCAATTCGGGTTGACTGCCCCACTGCTTCAATTCTCATCAGTAGTGGATTGAGAATGTTATGCGTGCCTGCATAAACGCGATCACCTATTTTTTTCTCAACCGGTTTTGATTCGCCCGTTAGCAAAGATTCGTCTAAGGCACTCGCATTTTCAATTAAGACACCATCAGCAGGAACTACTTCACCAGGGGATACACGAAGTACTTCCCCTGGCTTGCAATTGACGACTGGTACTACTTCAATCTCTTGCGAAGCTGGATAATTCAGAGCACGTTCACAGGTAGCAGGCAATTGCTTTGCGAGCGCCTCTGCCCCTCCTTGCGCATCTTGCCTTGCTAACAATTCCACATATCGTGCCGCCAAGATGAATGCGACGAACATCGTGATGGAATCAAAGTAGCCTTGGCCTGCTCCAGTGATTAAATTAATTGTTCCGGCAATAAAAGCTAATGCGAGAGCGAGAGCAATGGGAACATCCATCCCCAACATATGGGTTTGCTTGAAGGAAGCTACGCTACGCCAAGCAGCTTGGAATATAGGTCCTGCTGAATACACCATCACAGGGACTGTGAGCATCCAGCTTGTCCAACCTAACAACAGATCAAACTCTGGCGTAATATCTGCGCCTGTATAAGAAGGCCACGCATACATCATGACCTGCATCATGCCGAGCAAAGCTACTCCCAATCTGGTGAGTAACTGCCGCCTTTCTTTCTTGGCCCTATCTAGCGATAAGGAAGGCTCAAAGGGCCAAGCCTCATAACCAATACGCTCAATCTCAAAAAGCAATCTTGCCAAACTAGTGTGATCTGGAGAAAAACACACAATGACTTTTTGAGTTACGTAATTGATTTGCACATCCTTTACGCCAGCAAGGCGGCGCAAATGTTGTTCGCATAACCACACACAGGCAGCACACCGAATTTTTTCTAAACGTAAAGTGGTTTCTAAATCGCCAGAGTCACCACGAGGCCGAGTAAAGCGGCCTTGCAATGAAAGATCGTCATAAGGCTTTAACTTTTCTGGAATTTCATTCAGGGCTAAATAGGCTGCAGGTTTCTCACCAGATTGCACGCGACGCGTATAAAAAACTTCTAAACCTTCACCATGAATCGTTTGCGCAATGGCCATACAACCAGGGCAGCAAAATGAGCGACTGACACCATTTAGTTCGGCGTCAATGAGTTCACCTGAAACGATCTCACTGGAGCAATGGTAACAAGTCAAGGTCATTTTCTTGTTCATTACATCATTCATACTCTAGCTTTACTAATCCAACCATTACGCCGTTCATACACCACAAATAAAACGCCCCACATCACTACAGCAGCATACGCCCATACCCAAGCAGCCTGAGAGGAACGTGAACCAGAAATATCTAATACAAAACCAAAGATGGCCGGGCCGAGTAAGCCACCACCAAAGCCCATTAAAGAATGTAAGCCCATTGCTGCACCCTTAATATTTTCTTGGGCACTAATCACCAAGCCTGCAGTTAAGGTTGCAGAATCGGCCATGATAAAAACTGTATGCCCAATAGCTAGAGCAATAATCAACCACCATGAGTGGCCTGTAGAGCTAGCAAGCGCGATACCCATCACTGCACTGGTCAGCATGACGATGCATACCCACTTTTGGCGCCCTACTCTCAATGCAATTTCATTCCCCAGAATTGATGACGGCACACCAAAGAAATTAATCACTCCCGCCAAGGTGGTTGCCGCTAAAACAAAAGATTCCCCAGAAGAAACCGCACAAAATGCGAAGAAGGCCACGATCCAACTTCTGGACGCAAATAACTCTAGGGAATGCGCGGTATATCCAAAGATAAATCCAGAGGCTTTTTTATCTTGCAATACCAATTTCCATTTACCCACTGGAAATATATCGTGCAAGCGAATGCGGATGGGACCCCTCCACTTCTCATGTTGCAACGGCGGAATCAACAATAAAATAATGAGAAAGGCAGTAAAGGGACCCAAAGCAATCAGACCAAATACGTAACGCCACCCCAAGGCATTTAAGATCCAGCCAGAGCATAGATAAGAGAAGCCTGTACCAATTCCGAAGAAGGCGGTGTAAAAAGCAATGTGTCTAGTAAGTTCACCGGACTGAATGCGATCCGATAATATTTTGAGGCCAGGCATATAGGTACCTGCTAGCCCTGCTCCATTGATCGCCATAAAAAACAAGGCAGTCCAAAAGTTATCAGCAAACAGCGCCATTCCCAAAAGGCCGAATGTAGCTGACAGGCCACCAATCAAATACACCTTGCGGGCATCTACTCGATCAGTCAAAGCGGTCGCTAAAGGGACGGCCAACATATAGCCAAAGAAAAAAGCGCTAGCAATCAAACCTGACTGTAGATTGCTTAAATGCCATTCCTCCTGCAGGACCGTCAGAACGACAGCGTAGCAAGCAAAGCCCAATAAAGCACAGGTTTGTGCCATGAGCATAAGAGGGGTATAACCAACCGAACGAAAGCGCATAAAGTGTCAGTAAAAACGTGAACCCATTCTACTCGCCAAAAGACGCCAGCACCCGCTACACTTAGGAAAAGAAGATGGAGACAATATGAAACTGAATCAATTCCCAAAACGCTTAATTCAAATCTGCGTAGGCCTTGCATTTGGCCTCGGCGGCACTATAGCCATGGCAGATTCCTACCCGACCAAACCGATTAAAGCGATCGTGCCATTTGCGCCAGGAAGCGCAACTGATCAAATTGGCCGAGCTTTTGCTGCCAAGATGGCAGAATCATTAGGGCAACCAGTGGTGATTGAAAATCGACCTGGAGCCAATGGAATGATCGGCGCCGATTTAGTTGCTAAATCACCGGCAGATGGCTATACCTTACTATTTGGAACCAATAGTACAAATGCTGCCTTAAAAAGCCTGGTAAAGAATCTCCCTTATAACCAGGACACCGCATTTACACCCATTGGCTACTTTGGTTCAGTACCCCTGATTGTGGCTATCAACAATGATGTCCCAGCAAAATCACTTAATGGCTTTGTTGCCCTTGCAAAAGCAGATCCTGGAAAAATGACTTTTGCTTACGCAAGCACATCACAACGTGTTTCCTCAGAAATGCTCTCCAATGTTGCCGGCATAAAAATGACTGGGGTTTCTTATAAGAGCGGTCCTAATGCGATGACTGATCTTATTGGCGGTCAAGTCAATATGTTTACCGCTGACTTTGCGGTAACTTTGCCGCAAGTACAGGCCGGGAAAATTCGCGGACTAGCAGTAACTTCATTAAAACGCTCCCCCGCTATTCCTGAGCTACCAACTGTCAATGAAGCGCTGGGCATCAAAGGCTATGAACTCATTGCATTCTTTGCCGCCTTTGGTCCAGCCGGAATGCCAAAGGAGGCAGTCATCAAATTAAATAAGGCTATTAACGATGCTGCTAATTCAAAAGATTTAGTTGAGCGATTTTCTGCGATGGGCTTTGAAACACAACCTGGTTCACCCGAAGCCCTGGGTCAGAAAATCAAATTAGAGACTGTCAAGTGGGCTAAAGCAATTAAAGAGGCTGGAATGGAGCCAGAATAACTGGCCCTAGAAACCCCACTAAATATCAGCATTGATTTCCATTGCCAAGAGCCAATAAGAAAGGCTCTTGCCATGGGAATCGAGATTCAAGGAGAGATTGACTCCGCCATCCAGCACATCATCAATCACAAAATTGAACGCCATTAAGTTGGGTAATTCATAACGTTTCACTGCGCTAGGATTTCGAAATCCAAAATGGGTTTTGACTTTTTCCTCCGTTAATTCTTTTTGCAACACAGAAAAATCTTCTGGGCGATAGGCAATCACACTGATATTGGATCGATTGCCTTTATCACCCGTTCTAGCATGGGCTAGTTTATACAAGGGAATCGTTTTACTCATCGAATTTACCTAGCTATTGAATAGCTCATATGAAGCATGAACCAGTTCTCTCGGAATAAAACAAACCAGAGTATTTAAACGTGGCTTCAGGCTAGTACGCACTCCACCACCCCCAGCAGGCCCACAGGTATAAAGCGCTGTGACCTCCCTGCATACCCTCTGCGCCTGATTTCGTTCATGGTGGGCAGCAGCCACCCGCATCCGAATATCTTCAAATCCCTCTGTGGGCTTTAATCGCGGGCCTTTTCCAGTATCACTAGCAAAAACACTTGATGACCCAATAAAATCTATTCGCAAATTCAAATCAATTAAACGCTCTCGAATAATTTGTGCCGCTAATTGAGCACGCGCATAGGCATTAAAGCCTGCATAAGAAATTTCAGCCTCAGCCAACCAGCCGCCATCAATACAGACATTTGCTTTTAAGGTGTCAGGGCGTGGATGCCCCTTGATCCCAACAACCGCAACTCTATTACTACCCAGATCATTTATTTGAGCTTGCGTAATATCGGCAGCAACATCTGGAGTTAAATAATTTGCGGGATCATGCAGCTCATACAAGAGTTGCTCGGTTACCGTCATGCGATTCACGAGGCCGCCAGAACCGGATGGCTTAGTGACACAGATATTTCCTTGCGTATCAAACTCAACAATCGGAAAACCAAGATTAGCTAAACCAGGAACATCCTTCTGACCAGGATCAGCAAAATATCCACCTGTGACTTGAGAGCCACACTCCAGAAGGTGCCCAGCCATAGTGGCAGCACCCAAGAAGTCCCAATCAGTCCAGCTTTTTTTAAAGTAAGCCATCAAAGGACCAACTGTTAAAGCAGGGTCAGCTACTCGACCCGTAACTACCACTTGAGCTCCAGCCAATAGTGCATCTGAAATTTCTTGTGCGCCCAAATAGACATTTGCACTGACCAATTTACTTTGCGCTAAGATTTTCTGATCATCAGAGGAAAGAAAATTTTCTAATTTAGGCCGCAACTCCAGCGCTGAAACATCATCACCCTTCACAATGGCAATCCGAATTTTTGGCAAACCTTTTTGTTTTGCCATCGTATCAATCAGCTTTGCAGCTCCCTCTGGATTAGCTGCGCCAAAATTACCAATAATAGGTATACCGCCTTTGATGCAATCTTCTAAAACCGGCTCCAGCATTTCCGATAACAAAGGCTCATAGCCCAACTCAGAATTCTGATATCGCTCTAACTGCGCAAGCGCCAAAGTCCTTTCTGCAAGACTTTCAAAAATAAGGCAACTTGGTCCACCCTGCTTTAAAAGCTCATCCACCAGAGGCTTGGCAACATCTGTTCGGTCACCCGAAAACCCAGCAGCACAAGCAACACGGTAGATGTCAGTCACTTTTTTTGCAGGTTATTGTTGTTGACTATGTTGTGGAGAATCTTGGAAGCCGTTAGACCGATAGGTAAGGACTAAAGTATCTCGGTAACCATAGTTACCAAGCGGCTGAATGGGCGTAGATTCATGAATCATCCGTTCATCATTCATGAGCAATAAGGACCATGGCTGCGCCAAAGTAAAACGCAAGCCAGCGGAACCGGCGGCATTAAAAATTCTAGTCTCTCCGCCTTTAATACCCGTACGATTCAATAAAAAAACTGCCACAAAATCTACTCCATCACGATGAGCGCCCTCAGGGGTAGGACGACCTATGCCATCCGTGGTATCAATTCGAAACTGATGCGCTTCTACAAACCAAGTAGTGACTGGCTTCAAACTATTTAATAGATGTGCAATACCCATTAATACAGCTTGCCATGCAGGGTCATTCAATAACTTCGTTTGAACGGGTTCAAACCAGCGCTCGATACCACCATGCAAGGCGTTGTAATCAACTGATTGCCAATGCGCACGATGCGGTACTAATTGGAGTTGCTCACCCTTGATCTCATAACTCGCATGACGGCGAAAACGATAACGACCCCCATCTTTTAGATAGGGATCACGAGGCAAATCCTCCCAAAACGGGCTCAAGCCTTGCAAGTCGCCAAGAGGAAGTCCGCTAATCTCAGCAACCGATTCTGCAGAAGCGACCACATAGCCATCAGTACGCAATGCCCCGACGAGCTCCTTGGCTAAGGTAACTGGAGGTGCTAATAAGGTATTAGGCATAGTGATATTTTAGGGCAATACGCTAGCAAGCATTAATCCAGTTGAGCGCCCGAAGCCTTCACAATTCTGACCCATTTTGCTAATTCCTCCTTGAGGAGAGTGCCTAACTTAGCGGGTGGTACGGGACTAAGGTCTAAACCCTGCGCAGTCAACTTTTCTCGCACATCTGCTCGGGTCATGGTTTTATCCATTGCTGCCTGGTTCTTCTTAATGACGTCTGCGCTAACCCCCATAGGAGCGAATATCGCTACCCAAACCTCTCCCACACAGTCTGGATATGTTTCAGCAATGGTTGGAATTTCTGGTGCTGCACTTGAACGCTTAGCAGAGCTAATCGCAATGGCTTGTAACTTACCAGCCTTAATGTAATTTAAGGCTGAAGGAAGGCTAGCAAAAGCCAGTGGCACTTGCCCACCCAATACATCATTAATTGCAGGAGCTACGCCCTTATAAGGAATGTGTTGCATCTCAATTCCAGCGCTGGTGTTTAGCATTGCGCCGAGCAAGTGACTGATGGTGCCATTGCCGGCGGAAGCATATGACAACTCGCCGGGTTTTTTCTTAGCCGCTGCAACAACATCAGCGAGAGTTTTGTAGGGCGAACCGGGTGGCGAAACTAAAACATAAGGTGTTGCGCCAATGTAATACAAGGGCACAAAATCATTGATTGGATCAAATCCTGGATTTTTATACAAGGCGGGATTAATAGCCTGTGCACTATTAATGGTTAATAACAAGGTATAACCGTCCTTCGGTGCACGCGCTACACTTTGTGTACCAATATTTCCACCTGCGCCAGGCCGATTCTCAACAATAATGGAAGCGCCGATGGACTCACCAAAAGCAGGTGCAATTAAACGGGCAACGATATCGTTTGTTCCACCGGCAGCTTGTGGCACAACTAAAGCAATTGGCTTGTTGGGATAGGGTTGTGCAGCTAATGGAAAAGCAGCCAAGCTACAAATGAACCCGAGGATATATTTAGTTCTTCTCATATTGATCTCCATTCCTGCATTAATCCAACTAATTTCTATACTGATAATGGTCTCTTTTGTTTATTGCATTATGCCCTCAGGCTAGCAATCTGCGAAGATTCAAATCCCGCCGCATAAACCAAGATAAGATAAAGCCTTTCTGACCTAAAAAATGACTATGAACACAGCAGACACTAAAGTAGCCTTGGTAACAGGCGCCGGCACAGGCATCGGCAAAGCGGCTGCAAAAGCGCTGCTCAAAGGTGGCTACAACGTCGTTTTAACCGGTAGAAATCTTGATCGGCTCAAACTGGCGATTTCTGATATTGGCGGTACTGATAACAACTGTCTTGCTGTTGCCTGCGATGTGGGCAAACCAGACGAAGTAAAAAAACTTTTTGCTGCTTTGACTGCCAAATTTGCTCGTATTGATTTGCTCTTCAATAATGCCGGTATGGGCGCCCCCGCTATTCCGATGGAAGAGCTTTCGTATGAGCAGTGGATGAATGTGGTAAATGCCAATTTATGTGGTGCGTTCTTATGTTCGCAAGCAGCGATTCGCATGATGAAGGCGCAATCTCCTCAAGGCGGCAGAATTATTAATAACGGCTCGATCTCTGCGCATGCGCCTCGACCGATGTCTGCACCGTACACAGCTACTAAACATGCCATTAGTGGCTTAACCAAATCCATTGCGTTGGATGGTCGTCCATTCAATATTGCTTGTGGTCAAATTGATATTGGTAACGCTGCAACTGAAATGACTGAGCGTATGGCTGCTGGCATCCTGCAGGCCGATCTATCGGTTAAGGTAGAGCCTCGCATGGACGTAGAACATGTTGGCGAAGCCGTTCTGCATATGGCGCAACTACCTCTAGAAAGTAACATTCTTTCTATGACCATCATGGCAACCAATATGCCTTTTGTTGGAAGAGGCTAATCTACGTTCTTAAGAACCGGTTTTAATACACTGTAAGAATATTGCGCGCCAATTGAATGTCGTAATCCAAGATATGCTTTTCAAACCAGTACCCAATATAGCGAATAAGACTATATAAATCACTATTTTTGGATGACATCTGATTTAGCGATCTCATCACCATATCCAACATATTGTCATGCGCTGCCTCGTGATAAGAAAAATTAAGGCCCGCTTTTTCAGCCAGATGGGCCTCAGTCTCAAAATGACTTTCTAGCATCTGATGCAAAGTATCCCGTTTTAACTGGGGCATGGGAGTACTGTCAAAACAATATTCTTTAAAGCTCTCTAGAAATTCAAATAGCTCATTATGTTCTGTATCAATTTCATGAACATGGGTATGTAAACTTAGAGGCAACATAGAGTATTGATGATTAGACATGAGATGGCACTCCCAATTCAGAATTAAGGTGTTTAACCACAACTTCCCAGATGACCGCACTGAGTACAGTAGTCACAACCGTCCCTCCGGATCATGGCATGGGCTCCGCATTCGCTACATTTCTTGCCAACCATTACTGGTGGAGTAGATATTCCAGGCACCACTATTTCTGACAAATCATTCGTTGATTGACCATTGCGTCGTTCGATAATATTTTGGATGGCGTACGCAATCGCTGCTACTTCAGACTCATGCCATAAAGGCATACGTGTTCCGTCAATCTTCTCAAAAGTGCCTAGACGAACAGCGCCCCTATCCCAGGCTACCTTTCGCATATCGCTTAAGGCACGCTCTAAAAATCCTCCGCGCGCCGCTAATGAAAGTAAACGCATACTAGAAGTAATCCATTGCTGTGATTCGCCATTTTGACCAACTGGCATGAAGAACTCAATCGCTCGCTCGATTGAACCCCCTTCGCTCGATTTTTTTGGAATCGAAATAAATGAAACAACCAGATAAAGTGTTTTATGCCCTTCTTGGGTCCAATATTCAATTTTTTCGGCTACTGCTGGGAGTATTCCTTTAGGACGACTCTCTACTACGACCCTCATTGGATCAATACCATCTTCAGCTTGGATAGACAAGCTGGGCTTCTCTGCAGGAACGTCCAGAACTGAACCCAAAATACTATTAGGGCGATAGGTTGCCAACCCCTTTAAGTTTGCACGCCATGCTTGGGTGTATAGACCCTTAAAGTCTTCATAAGGATAGTCTGCAGGAACATTCACTGTTTTAGAAATTGCCGTATCGATGAATGGCTGTACTGCTTCCATCATTGCAATATGATCAGTTGCTGCCATTTCTAGTGCAGAAACAAAGTAAGGCGGAAGCTTTTCTATATCTCCGCCCAATTCGCGATATAAACGCCATGCATGATCTTCAACTGCATACTCGCTAATACTGCCATCAGCCTCTCTCTTCTTGCGGCGGTATACCCAAGAAAAAGCCGGTTCAATACCATTTGAGGCGTTGTCAGCAAACGCCAAACTCACTGTGCCCGTTGGAGCAATTGACAGCAGATGGCTATTGCGAATACCGAATTGACGAATATCCTTCTTCAACTTGTCATCCAAGCGACTAACAAAGCTATCACTACCCAGATATTTTTCTACATCTAAGGCGGGGAACGCCCCCTTCTCTTTGGCAAGCTCAATGGATGCCTCATAGGCTGCATCTCGCATCACGCGTGCAATTTTTGCAGCAACAATTCTGGCACCTTCTTCGTTATAGGGAAGTTTGAGCATTACTAAGGTATCACCAAGGCCAGTAAACCCAACTCCAATGCGACGCTTGGCTGCAGCTTCTGCGGCCTGCTCTGGTAGCGGCCAATACGTCGCATCTAGTACGTTATCCAGCATGCGTACTTGAATTTTTACAACTGCTGCAAATGCCTCAAAATCAAAGCTAGGTTCGACTGCAAACCCAAAAGGATTCTTGACAAAACGTGGCAGAATCACTGGTCCTAAATCGCAACAACCATAAGGGGGAAGCGGCTGTTCACCACATGGATTTGTTGCTGAAATACTTTCGCAATAGTTTAAGTTGTTATCGCGATTAATATTATCCAAAAATAGAATTCCAGGCTCTGCAAAGTCATAGGCAGACTTCATTACAGAATCCCAAATTTCCCGTGCCTTTACTGTGCGATATACCCAAAGGCCATCCGGCCTTTGATGTGCACCATCTGCAATCAATTGTTTATTAGGCCTTGCTTTATGTATGAGGTCCCAATTTTGATCACCCTCCACCGCTTTCATAAAATCACTCGATACACCCACCGAGACATTGAAGTTATTCCAACGTCCAGTTGTACGTTTTGCAGTAATAAATTCAAAAATATCTGGATGATCAATCCGCAAGACGCCCATCTGAGCACCTCGTCTAGCCCCCGCACTCTCTACAGTTGAGCAAGACTGATCAAAGACATTGATATAACTACAAGGGCCTGAAGCAATTGAAGCGGTTCCTTTAACACCAGCGCCCTTAGGACGAATTCTTGAGAAGTCATAGCCAACGCCACCGCCACGACGCATGGTTTCGGCAGCCTGCTTTAAGGCCTCATAGATTCCCGGAAAACCATCCTCATCAAAACCTTGAATAGAGTCGCCAACTGGCTGCACAAAACAATTAATCAGCGTCGCCTGAATATCCGTGCCTGCAGCACTCATAATGCGTCCCGCACCAATGGCGCCATTGCGCATATTTTCTAAGAATAATTTCTCAATCTGCGGGCGAAGATGCTCTTGCTCAACAACTGCTAAGCCCCGTGCTACTCGCTGAAAAATAATATCTGGATCTGTTTCACCATCCTTTGCGTATTTTTCAATTAATACATCAGTGCTAATGGGCTGGTTTGACATAAAACGGGGGCTCCTATGATTTTTCTAAAAGTTTGTTGATTAATTCGGGGACGGATTTGATTTGGTTGCCAAAGGGAAGTTTTCCTGCACCGCGAAAGAAGAGGCCTTTTTTTACATCACCTGTTAAAGCACTTCCTAGAACTTTATCGATGCAAAATTGTCCCCATTCACTATTGCCATCGCGCAAGCCACAGTCATGTAAGCAATCGAAAGTCATTGTGCAACGCGGTTTTTTTCTGGCTACAGCTTGTAATTTTGGTAGCACCTCTAAATACTGAGTCAACCAAGGCGTCTTTACCGCTCTTGCTGGCAGGCCTGCGACACTCAGAAAATCGACCATATCTTCTGGTTTCGCTCCTGCGAGTACTTTTTTAAATTCATCGCTAGCGTCACATTCTGTTGTGACTGCAAATGCGGTACCCAACTGAACTCCCGACGCTCCTAAATCTTGCAGTCTTTTAATATCCTCGAATGAACTCACTCCACCGGCCGCAATCAGGGGAATCTTCCCCTCCAAACCCATGGATTTAAATATTGCCAAGGTATCAGGAATGACAGTTTCAAAATCAAATTTGGGATTCTGAATCTCCGTAACACTAGAGGCTCCTACATGACCGCCAGCCCAGCGTGGATGTTCAATCACTATAGCGTCTGGTAAGCGCCCTTTCTTCTCCCACTTACGTAAAACTAGATGAATACCTCGTGATTCTGAAAGAATGGGGATTAAGGCCACGTCAGGGAAATCAGCAGCTAAATCAGGTAGATCCAAAGGCAGGCCAGCACCGACCACAATTGCATCGACACCATTTTCTAATGAGCACTTCACGTACGCTGCATACTCATTTACCGCACGCATGATATTCACTGCAATTAAACCTCTGCCTTTCGAGATCTCTTTCGCCAGGAGAATCTCTCTTTTTAAGGCTTCAATATTGGCCTCATTGATGAGCTCTTTGCTTTTTTGG
>CAIMPQ010000197.1 GCA_903843315.1 uncultured beta proteobacterium | reverse complement strand
GCTCAGTATAGCCTTAGAAACTTGAGGATATTCCGCCTTTTTGCGATAGTTTTATATAAAACTGAACTAAAGATAAAGCCATCTAAAGGTGGGTTTTGGAGCTTCTGGGGTGCAGACGAGAGTGACTGCACCAAAACTCCTTAGAGTTCGGATCTAACGGATTCAATAGCTGCTTTAATGCCGGCAGAATCTCATTGGCAGAGAGATACCCAATATAGCCATTTTGGTCATCTATTTTTAGACCATGAATCGTCAATATAGTGAATACTTATTTCTGCCGTCAATCAAACTTTGCTATAACCTACAGGGAGAAGGTGACTACTTTTAAATCAAATACATTTATTTATAGAGAGCTTATTTATGGATATTGCTTCAATTAAAAAAACTGCTTATGCAATGCCGCTGACAAATCCTGCTTATCCTCCGGGACCTTATCGATTTATAGACCGTGAGTACATGATCGTGACTTATCGGACTGATCCTGCAGCTCTTGCTGCCGTTCTCCCAGAGCCTTTGCTGCCCCTTGAGCCAATAGTCAAGTATGAATTTATTAAGATGCCTAACTCCATTGGTTTTGGTGACTACACTGAATCAGGCCAAGTAATCCCAGTGAGCTTTAATGGTGAGGAAGGTGTCTATATCCACTCAATGTATTTAGATGATGAATCTCCTATTGCAGGTGGCCGTGAAATATGGGGCTTCCCTAAAAAATTTGCTAATCCTAAAGTCGAGCATGAGGGCGATGTTATTGTTGGTAAATTACATTATGGTAGCGTGCTATGCGCTACTATGACTATGGGATTTAAACACCGTGCACTTGATCCCTCAGGAATTATTGCTTCCTTAAAAAAACCAAATTACCTCATTAAGATCATTCCTCACGTGGACGGTAGTCTGCGAATTTGTGAGCTAGTACGGTATCACCTTAAAGAAATCACGGTTAAAGAAGCGTGGTCTTCACCGGCTGACTTACAACTTTTTAATCATGTGATTGCTGATGTGGCTAAGTTACCTGTCTTAGAGGTTCTTTCTGCCGTGCATTTTGTCGCTGATCTCACTTTAGGTATGGGGGAGGTAGTGCACGACTATATGAAGGACTGAGTCTTTCTCATCCTCAAGAGGGCATTGCCCCAAACAAACTGCATTTTTGGACTAGACTAACGGATTAACATCCATCAAATAATGGCTTCTCCAATAATTTCATAACAATGCACTAGAGTTAATAAAGGGTTTCTTTACCAATTATGAATTATTGTTTATTAGCCCTACTATCTATGGTCGTAGCAGTCGTCCCATCAAGGGTTTATGCTGCTTCCAATATCTATCAATGTCAGATTATGAGCGATGCCCATATTAGGTATGGTGGAGCTCTAGAGGTAATGCGAGATAGTCCAAGAATCGGTCAGAAATTTACAGTGATCAAGAATAATGGCAGAGTTATTGGGGATGTGATGGATGACCTCAAGAACCCTAAAGTAGCTGCGTTGGGCAGTGAGAAAAATTCCTATAAAGTAATTTGGGAGCAAAAGGCGGAAGATAAAAATGGAGCCTTTGTTGATTACTTGAGTATTGATGAATCCGCAAAAGGAAGAAAGAAGCCTTTTGGTTTCTTTTCAGGCAGTCTACTCTTGACGGGACTTTGTGAGTAGTGAATGGTCAAGCTGAAAAATACAAATACAACTCGATCCTTGAGGAACTGCTATCAGACAGACTCAGACATTAAAGGAAATCGCTTTATTAAGCTTGTGTTGGATATGATGGGTGTTATAAATCAGAAAAAAATTTAGAAGGCGAATACCATGAGCTTGCAAACAAAAAGGCGGCAGCTGTTAAAGGCGCTGGCTATTGCCACTGCAACCATGTCAGTCTCAAATAGACCTTGGGCTCAAGCCAAATTCGAAAGAAATCCGTTTGTTCTTGGTGTTGCAAGTGGGTCCCCAACCTCTCACTCGATCGTTCTCTGGACTAGATTAATTGATTCAGGAGTCTTTGGCTCAAATTTACCGAATAAGCCTATAGAGGTTAAATGGGAAATTGCGAAGGATATTGAATTTAAAGAAATTGTTAAATTTGGCATCTCCTTGGCACTTCCAGAATTAGCGCATTCTATTCATGCAGAGGTCGATCAATTACCCTCTAATAAATGGTTTTACTACCGTTTTCTATGTGGAGGCTCAGTAAGTCCAGCTGGCAAAACTAGGACACTGCCAACCACCAATGAACTTGTTATAAATCTGAAGCTTGCATATGCTTCATGCCAGCAGTATGAGCATGGGTATTACACCGCATATAAATATATGGCTCAAGAAAATTTAGATTTAGTCATGTTTTTAGGTGATTACATATATGAATATGGTCCTGGAAGTACGGGAGTGAGAACGCATGATAGCGGCACCATAATTACGCTAGATGATTACCGTAAAAGATATGTGCTTTATAAAAAAGACAAATATTTACAAGACATGCATGCTGCATGTCCATGGCTAATGACTTGGGATGATCACGAGGTACAAAATGATTATGCAGGGTTAAATCCAGGAACGAAAGGACCCAACGTATCAGATTTTTTTAAAAGACGGGCTTCTGCGTATCAAGCTTACTATGAGCATATGCCTATCCACTCGTCTGCTTTAATTGATGGAATTGATGGTTTGATGAAGGGCTCTGAAATGAGACTTTATGGTGACTTCCAATATGGAAAATTAGCAAATATACGAATTCTTGATGATCGACAATATCGAGATCCGGATGTCTGCACTCCATCGGGCTTAGGTTCAGCAGTTTTTGATCCAGCTAGTTGTCCAGAGCTGGGTAATTCTGCTAGAACTATTCTGGGAGTTGCTCAGGAACGTTGGTTATCTAAAAATCTTGGGGATTCTAAACAGAACATTTGGAATGTTATTGGGCAGCCAACATTGTTCGGTCAAAGGTATTTTCCTAGCGGAGATAAGATTTGGAATGATGGGTGGGATGGTTTTCCGGCTGCAAGAAATAGATTGATACAACAATTTGTAGAAAACAAATTAGTGAATCTTGTAGTTTTTGGAGGAGATGTTCATGAAAATTGGGTTGGCTATATAAAGTCGGACTACAACAAACTCGATAGCCCCATTATTGGCGTAGAATTTTGTGGCACCAGCATAAGCTCAAGAAGTGACGGGGCTAACTATGAGAGTCAACGTTTGGCAAGAAATCCACACTTTGTTTTTGCTGAAGGTAGTAAGAAGGGCTATGGCGTAGCTGAATTTACTTCCAAGGCTCTAACGGTTACGCTAAGAGTCCTAGATGATGTTCTCAAAGAGGATACAGTGATTCGATCTCTTGCGCAGTTTAGAGTGGACGTAGATTCCAATAAAATTCAAAGGATTTACTAGTTAAAGCACTACCTCAGATTTTTGGTTGATTCCCAATCCCCATGAGTCTAGACCTGTATAGCAATAGCATATTGGACCAAAAGGCCGGATCAGAATGGGTTACTCCCTATAAACGAAATGCTGCATCTGCACAGTTTTGATATAGATCAATTGAACAATGATTATTCTTAGTAATTCTTGAAAGTAGGAGGGTATACCTGAGGATTGGATCCATTTAGGTGC
>CAIMPQ010000196.1 GCA_903843315.1 uncultured beta proteobacterium | reverse complement strand
TGACAAAAGCTCAAGTCGAAATCACTAGATTACTTGTTCTATATCAATACTGACATACCGATTCAGAGACAAAATATTTTTATGAATGCTGATGTAATTATTGTTGGGGCAGGCCCTTCCGGTCTTTGCTTGGCCAGAGCGCTGAGCGGTCAAGGCCTTGGTATTACGCTCATCGAGAAACAATCATTACAGGAAATTTCAGAACCCTCTTTCGACGGTAGGGAAATAGCGCTTACTCAAGAATCAGCCAGATTGATGAAAGAGTTGGGCTTATGGTCCAATATAGAGCCCCACGCAATATCACAATTGCGCGATGCCAAAATTCTCAATGGCCATTCGAATTTTTCAATGAACATCCCCCATCAATTGGGTAGACATCAAGAGCTAGGTTGGCTTATTTCAAACCACCTCATCCGCGAGGCAGCGTTTAAGTCGGTCCAGCAAGCAAACAATGAACATCATGACATTACTATATTGACTGATCAAAAAGTCACCAATGTAAGTGCGAATAATGAAATAGCAGTTGTTAATTTAGAGGGCGGTATCGAGCTTAAGGCCCAATTGATTATTGCCGCTGATAGTCGCTTTTCCGATACCAGACGGATGATGGGAATAGCGGCAGAGATGCATGATTTTGGAAAAAACATGCTGGTATGTTGTATGAGTCATGAAAAGCCTCATGAGCATATCGCTTGGGAATGGTTTGATTATGGACAGACATTAGCACTATTGCCCATGAATCCAGATCCAGTCACCGGGGAATACCGAAGCTCAGTCGTTATTACGGTAGGCTCTCATGAAATCAAGCTATTGATGGAGAAATCCGCAGAAGAATTCTCTCAAGAGGTGACTAAGCGATTCATGAGCCGCCTAGGAATCATGCGCTTAATCAGTACTAGGCATTCATACCCGCTGGTCTCGGTTTACCCAAAAAATTTAGTTGCCAGTCGATTTGCAACCATCGGTGATGCCGCAGTTGGAATGCACCCCGTAACTGCTCATGGCTTTAATTTTGGATTGTTAGGGGTAAATACACTCTCGCGCGAAATCATTCATGCAAAACAAGCAGGGCTTGATATTGGTGATACCAAATTACTTTTACGCTACCAAAGAAAGCATCGAGCCCAAACGCGACCGTTATTTTTAATCACTCGCCTGATTACGGATATTTACACTAAAGAATCTCACCCAGCCAAACTATTGCGTAAGTTGCTAATACATGCGGGTGAGAATTTAAGGCCACTGAAGCGGGTCATTGCACTCTCTCTTAGTGGGTCGAAATAAATAGAATGGGTTCACAACAGCAAATGACTTCAATAAAAAAGGGATTTGCCAAAATGTTCAAAGGCGGCGTCATTATGGACGTGGTCTCTGCAGAGCAGGCCAAGATAGCGGAGGAGGCTGGGGCTTGCGCCGTCATGGCACTAGAGCGAGTTCCTGCAGATATACGTGCACAAGGAGGGGTCGCACGCATGTCTGATCCAGATCTGATTCTCAAAATCATGGATGCAGTTTCAATTCCTGTAATGGCAAAGTGCAGAATCGGCCACTTTGTCGAAGCACAAATCCTTGAAGCGATTGGAGTGGATTACATTGACGAATCAGAAGTACTAACGCCAGCTGATGATACTTACCACATTCATAAAGATGTTTTTACCATTCCATTTGTGTGCGGCTGTCGTAACCTTGGGGAGGCCCTAAGAAGAATTGGTGAAGGCGCATCGATGATTCGAACTAAAGGGGAGGCAGGTACTGGCGATATTTCAGAAGCTGTACGTCATGCCCGTACCCTGCTCGGAGAGATTCGCAAACTTACTACGATGCCCCCAGAAGAGCTCATGACCTTCGCCAAAGAGCTAGGCGCCCCTTATGAGTTGCTACTGCAAACCCAAAAACTTGGGAGGCTGCCGGTTGTGAACTTTGCAGCTGGCGGTGTCGCAACACCCGCAGACGCAGCGTTAATGATGCAGATGGGGATGGATGGTGTATTTGTGGGGTCAGGTATCTTTAAAAGTGGTGATCCTGCTAAACGAGCCGCAGCCATTGTTAAGGCTGTCACATACTATCAAGACCCAAAAATACTTGCCCAAATCAGTATGAATTTAGGTGAACCTATGGTCGGTATCAATATTTCTCAAATGCCAGAACCCGATAAAATCGCTGGGCGCGGCTGGTAAATTAACTCACAATCAATATGAAGATGGGTGTATTGGCGCTGCAGGGAGATTTTTCTGAACATCTTGCCGCCCTGAGAAAATTGTCTGTAGACGCAGTTGAAGTCAGACTCCCATCCGATCTCATCAACTTAGATGGCATCATCATCCCTGGCGGGGAATCCACAGTCATTGGCAAGTTAGCGACAGAAGCGGAATTAATTACCCCGCTTCAAGAGTTTGGGAAAAGGCATGCAATTTGGGGGACCTGTGCTGGGAGCATATTCCTAGCGAAATATACTAACAAACAACAACCTTTGCTTCACCTAATAGATATTGAAATCGAACGAAATGCATTTGGGCGGCAAATACATTCGTTTCAAGAAATGATTGATATTTCATCAATGGCGGATAAAAAAGATTTAAACACGCAATTCCAAGCAATCTTTATTCGTGCACCGATGATTAGCGCGGTCAAAGGAGATGTAAAACCACTTGCGGTTCTTGCCAATGGAGCAATCGTTGCGGCACAGCAAGGAAAAATACTGGTAACTACCTTTCACCCAGAACTAACGGATGACCTTCGGTTACATCAATATTTTCTTACCCTAGTCAACTCATAGAAATCTCTTTCGAACTCAAAGTAATTCCAGTGATCAGGAGCTTAGAACGAGAGATCAACCCAGTTTGGTGGGCATGAAGAACAGATTTATTCAGACTTTAGTATGAGCGATTTGATGCATAGGCTCCGCCCTTTTTTATTGGCAAAACGAGCAATCTTCCCCTATGCAATTTGATCTAAGTCAATATGGATCTCATTGAAGGTGTCAAAGTGTTCATATAGACAATAGTTCATAAAGGAGCAGTATATGTTTAAGACGGTTTTAGTGCCAATTGCTGAAGATATGGTCACACCGAAGGTGATGAAGCAGATAGCTACATTACTTGGGGCTGATGGTGGTAGCGTTGTACTAACTTATGTATCTGATCCACGAGCGCCTTTTATATATACCCGCAAGGCTTCGGAATACAAGATTTCTGATGCAAATCATAAGAAGGCATGTGCACAGCATGCAAAAATGTTGCTCGAGAAGGCTTCCAAGCTAATTGGTGGAGCAATCAAGGTGAAAACGCTCCATGAATATAATCCTACGGTTTATGAAGGGATTTTGGAGGCGGCCAAAAAAGCAAGCGCCGATGTCATTATGATGGCTTCGCATAAAAGAGTAGGTTTAAAAGGCGCATTTATGGGTAGTGATACTCATGCGGTAATCATTCACTCTAAACTGCCGGTAATCGTAATTTAGAAACCTCAACCCCTTTATGGTCCTCAGTCATCATTGGTAATGGTTGGCTTTGTCTGAAGGGGATCAACATTGTTTTATTGGGAAGCAGTTACTGTAATCAATGCTGCAAAAGGAAAAACCCTTAAATTTTCATTTGAGGGTTTTTTGTATCTCCATTAGGTTGACCTTCACGTTTCCCAGACCCTAAGCTGCTAACCCTTCGAGTGTTGCTTCTAGGCGCTCAACTTCACGCATGAGCACTTCTAAGGCTTCTTTTATCGATTGAGTTCTAGCAACAAAAGCTTCTTGGCGTGCAAGCAAGTCTTTTTGTAATTGATTCTTTTTGACAGTCGCTTCTAAGCTCGGTAAGCCCAAAGCGTTTAAATCTAAATCTAACCAAGAGCGTAGCAGTAGTAATTTATCAAATTTAGGAATAGCCAAGCCTTTTAACCAGCGCCGCGCTGTTTCATGAGTAATCGGTTCGCAATGAGAAGCGCGCAAATTAAATTCCTTGGCTAAAAAAGAAGCAGAAGGGACTTCACGATAACGCGTTAATAGAGCGCTAGCTAAGGCTAATGCAAAAGAGTCTTGCAAAGCCTTATGCCAACTCATATACCTTTTTCTCTTTTTTGATGGGCAGTGCGAGCGGCTTCGGATGCGAGGTTAGACATTTTCACTGCTTCGGTAGCGGCATCCGCTGCAATTTTGGTTGCTTCAGCTGCTTGGGAAGAAGCAATTAAAGAAGATTCTTCTGCTTGTTCGGCTACTGCTGCTGCTGCTGCCGCAGAAGCTGCTGCTGCTGCTGCTGCTGCCTCAATCGCGGATTGTGCTGCTGCTGCTGCTGCCTCGGCTGACGCATCGGCAGCCTTCAGAACTACTAATGCAGCCGCTTCGGTAGCCGCAGTAGCCGCATGCTTGGCAGCTTCTGCCGCTTTTAGTGCGCCAGCCGCAGAGCGTTTAGCCGCTTCTGAGGCATGGGACGTTAACTCTTTTAGGGATGTAAGGGCAACGGAGTAGCGTCGATTAATCAGCAAGTAGCCTTGACGTAAATCGCTCACCTCGGATTCAAGTGCCACTATCTTGGAATAGATCTTTTGGATTTCGTCAGTCATCGCTGCTTTCTAATAAAAATCAGATGAATTCATTGTATAAGGATTTTCTGGTAATAACACTAATCCACAAGCCAGGTGTAAGAATTCTATTTGATACACGCGAGACGTGCTCTTTAGTGGCTAATTCTGGAATTGTTGGATTTTGTCTTTTGGGCCTTGCTTTAGAGTTTGAGTTAATTCAAAGAGAGTATGCTAAAAAAATGAAGATTCAGTTTCTAGGTGCAGCAGGCGAAGTCACCGGTTCGCGGCATTTGCTTGAGTTACTCTTAAATGGAAAAACTCGGCATTTCATGG
>CAIMPQ010000195.1 GCA_903843315.1 uncultured beta proteobacterium | reverse complement strand
CTTTCCTGTGGCAAAGGCTAAAGGATTTAATCGGCGAGTTTTGAGTAAAGCTCGCTAAATTCATTCAGGCTTTGTAAAAAATGATCTTGAACTATGTTTTTATCATTCAAATCCTGTGATGGCGGAACAACAGCAGCTTCCTCGAGTTTGGGGGAGTTTCGATAAGGATGGTTAATATTCTTGAGCTGCACTATTTTGACTGCCAGTCTTAAAGCCTAAATTCCCGATAGTGCCTATAGAGATTGGCAATCGATGCAAAACCCAGAATCACGAGAAGGATGGCAAATAGGTAATCAATCGTGAGGTAGGTAAAGATGCCCAATTGAGTGAGGATCGCTAAGCCTACAAAAGCGCCAATCGAACCAAATGCGACGAGTTTGAAGTTCGGGATAAAAGCGCCCAAGGTAATGGCAATAAACACAAGATAAAGATTCGATACCAACTGATCTGCGCTTGCAAAAACAGTGTTGGTAAATTCTGGATTAGTGACCTTCCCTAGAACAGCAACTACGAGGATGGCCGCCAGGACAGCAAAGTTGAGCTTTGCTTTTATCAGGATGGATTTAAGTTGATCGTTCATGCTAATTTTTGTTCTTTTTAAGAAGCACTGCCATTGAAGACGACGGCCATGCCTAACCATAAGAGAATGAAGGCCACCAAAATAGTGAGGCCAATCTTTTTTAGGAAGTACTCGAGGGTATCCATATACGCTTCATCATTGCGACCAAAGTAACGGTCATAACGTTTCCAAACAAGACGTCCCACTAGGAGTGGGAAGAGTATGGCAACGATGCCAAGAATAATGGTGAAGGTGCTATCCATTGAGGTCGATGTTCTTTCTGATTAAATGCTCTATTTAACTGAGTTGCTAGAGAATACTTAATTGCCGACTTTGCTAAATGTCGGAAAGTCATACAGGATACAGGGGTTATCAACCAAGATTGACTTTCTGAGGGCGGAATCGCTTACCCAGGTGACCAGGAGCTCACAAAGGTCAGCATCATGGGGCATTTGCTTTTTGACCATGACATGCGGCCAATCGCTACCCCAGACGAGTCTTTTAGGGTTTGCCTCAATGACCGCATCATTAAATGGGCGCATATCCGTATAAGGAAGATTGCCGTCACAGATGCGGTAAGGCCCCGTCATTTTGACCCAAGCTTGTTCATTGCGCATGAGCTCAAGCAAACCTTGAAAGCCTTTGTTGCTTACGCCATGTTTTGCATGGGTATAACCAAAATGACCAAACACTAAATCGACTGGAAAGTGTTCAAACACTTTTGCTAGATCTGGATATTCATTCACGTGCATCAGTAATTCCAAATGCCAGCCAAAAGGTTTAATCCGCTCTGCTAGCGCTTTTAAGGTTTGGATTGGTAGTCCAGTAGACGGGTCGGCTACATCCACAATATTGCAACGCACGCCGCGTACCCCAGCATCATGAAGTTCCTGTAAATACGGCTCGCTCACCTCTTCTAGATGATTGGGGATTACGGCAACGCCCCGAAATTGCTGGGGATCCGATTTAAGGGCGGCTAGTAGCGCTCGGTTATCTGTGCCATACACGCTAGGTTGCACCAGTACTGCGCGATTGACCCCCAACATTGCTAATAGGGACTGGTAGTTTTCTAAGGGGGCATCCGGCGGGGTGTAGATCCGCTCTGGTGCATAGGGGAATTGATGGGCGGGACCGCATACATGCGCATGACAATCTACCGCCCCTTCCGGAAATGCAATCGAAGGTGATCGAATCTCTGGATCAGGGGCTTGGCACAGTGGCGCTGAAAGAGTGTGTATCAAAGAGTCGCTAATTTTGATTGTTTTATTGCGGCTCGATATTTGCTTCTTTAGCAATCTTTTGATACTTCGCCATTTCTTCTCTGACAAATTTACTAAATTCTGCAGGACTCATCGGCGTTGCCTTAATCCCTTTAGTGTCATAAGCAGTTTTTACTTCAGGGTCTTGCATCGCTTGATTTATATCTTGATTAATCTTTTTCACAATCGCAGGCGGAGTGCCAGCGGGTGCCCAAACGCCAAACCACAAACCAATCTCAAAGTTGGGATAGCCTTGCTCTGCAATGCTCGGTATATCCGGTACTGCCGCATTCCGAGTTTTGCTAGTCAAGCCCAGTGCGCGCACTTTGCCGCCCTTGAGTTGCCCAATGGCAGTATCTAGTGGTGCCATATAGAAAGCGGTGCGCCCAGACATCGTGTCGGAAATAGCTTCTGGTGAACCTTTGTAAGGTACATGAATCAGTTTGATACCCATGACTTGATTAAAGTATTCGGCAGCTAGGTGGGTAGAACTACCAACACTAGCTGAGGCGAAAGTGATTTCACCGGGTTTGGATTTGGCAGCGATGACTAAATCTCGAATCGTTTGATAAGGACCATCAG